>NZ_CP017476.1:300000-545000 GCF_001761385.1 Hydrogenophaga crassostreae
GGTCGCCACCGACCCGCACGCTGCCTTTGTAGACCATGCCGCCCAGGGAGATCACGCCGACTTCGGTCGTTCCGCCGCCGATGTCGACCACCATGGAGCCCGATGCTTCGGATACCGGCAGGCCTGCACCGATGGCCGCGGCCATCGGCTCTTCGATCAGGTAGACCTCGGAGGCACCGGCGCCGAGCGCGGATTCGCGGATGGCGCGGCGCTCGACCTGGGTTGAGCCGCACGGCACACAGATGATGATGCGGGGGCTTGGGCGGAACATCGAGCGCGGGTGCACCATCTTGATGAACTGCTTGAGCATCTGTTCGGTGACGGTAAAGTCAGCGATCACGCCGTCTTTCATCGGGCGGATGGCCTCGATGTTGCCGGGCACCTTGCCCAACATGGCCTTGGCTTCATGCCCAACGGCCTGAATGGTTTTTTTGCCCTGTGGGCCGCCTTCGTGGCGAATGGATACGACCGATGGCTCGTCGAGCACGATGCCCTTGCCGCGAACGTAAATCAGGGTATTGGCGGTGCCGAGGTCGATGGCGAGGTCGGTCGAAAAATTCCGACGGAACGATTCAAACATGGTGCAAAAATCCGGTGGTGCGGGGACGCGCTTGGGCTTTGTTGTTCTGGCGCGGCCGTCGCCAAGTGTCTGGGGGAGCGGTGTTAAGTATTTGATTCAACGGCAAAAAGCGCCCTTGGGACGCCTTGACCGCTAAACCTTGGATAATACCGTATCCCCTGTGCGTAAAGGTGCGCACCCATTGCCCCTACTGGCACTTTACAACCCGTTTCAGCAGCTTTATTTGCACTTCGGGTGGTTTCTTTTCACTTACAACGGATTTCCCCACCTGCCATGTCCCTGACCTCGTCCGACATTGGGCGCATTGCCAACCTGGCCCGCTTGGAGCTTTCCAGCGAGCACAGCGAGCGTTTGCTGACCCAGCTCAACGGTTTTTTTGACATCGTTGAGCAAATGAATGCCGTCGACACCGTTGGCGTGGAGCCTCTGGCCCACCCCACCGCCGTGATCGACCACGTGAGCCTGCGCTTGCGCCCTGATGTGGCCAGTGAGCCCAACAACCGTGAAGCCAACCAGAAGAGTGCGCCTGCTGTGGAGCGCGGACTGTTTCTTGTGCCGAAAGTCATCGAATGAGCGCCACCGATTTGCACCAGATGGGGGTGGCCGAGCTGGCCGCTGCCATCGCCGACAAAAAGACCTCCGCTGTTGAGGCCGCCCAGCATTTGTTGAGCCGCGCCAAGGTGCATGAGGGGCTGGGCGCCTACCTCGCCTTCAACGAAGACGCCACGATGGCGCAGGCCAAGGTGGCAGACGCCCGGGTTGCCGCTGGCGAACGCGGTGCCCTTCTGGGGGTACCCCTGGCGCACAAAGACATCTTTGTGACCACCGATTTCCCCACCACTGCCGGCTCCAGGATGCTGGAGGGTTACCAGAGCCCGTTTGACGCCACCGTGGTGCAGCGCCTGGCAGCCGCCGGAGCGGTCACGCTGGGCAAGCTGAATTGCGATGAGTTCGCCATGGGCTCGGGCAACGACAACTCGGCCTACGCGCCGGCGCACAACCCCTGGGACACGGCGCGCGTGCCCGGGGGCTCTTCGGGCGGCAGCGCTGCCGCCGTGGCTGCGCGCCTGGTGCCTGCGGCAACCGGTACCGACACTGGCGGCTCCATCCGCCAACCCGCCAGCTTCACCGGTATCACGGGCATCAAGCCCACCTACGGCCGCTGCTCGCGCTACGGCATGGTGGCCTTTGCCTCCAGCCTGGATCAGGCTGGCCCCATGGCACGCAGCGCCGCCGACTGCGCCGTGTTGCTGAGCGCCATGGCCGGGCCTGACATCGACCGCGATTCCACCAGCCTGGACCATCCTGCTGAGAATTATTCGTTGGCCCTGGCTCAACCGCGCGTCGGTGCCTCGGCTGCGTTGCCGCTCAAAGGCTTGCGCATCGGACTGCCCAAAGAATTTTTCGGTGAAGGTTGCGCCCCCGATGTCCTCGCCACGGTGCGTGCCGCGCTGACCGAGTACGAAAAGCTGGGCGCCACGCTGGTGGACATTTCATTGCCACGCACCGAGTTGTCGATCCCCGTTTACTACGTGATCGCCCCAGCCGAAGCGTCGAGCAACCTGAGCCGTTTCGATGGGGTGAAGTTCGGCCACCGCGCGGAGAAATTCGACGACCTGAACGACATGTACAGGAAGTCGCGCAGTGAAGGCTTTGGCCCCGAAGTGCAGCGCCGCATCATGATCGGCACCTATGTGCTGAGCCATGGGTACTACGACGCGTACTACCTGCAGGCGCAGAAGATCCGCCGTTTGATCGCTCAGGATTTCCAGCAGGCGTTTGCGTCGCAATGCGATGTGATCGCCGGGCCCGTCGCGCCAACCGTGGCGTGGAAGATCGGCGAAAAGAGCGCTGATCCGCTGGCCAACTACCTGGCCGACATTTACACGCTGTCCACCTCGTTGGCTGGCCTGCCTGGCATGAGCGTGCCGGCCGGATTCGGCGCGGGCAACATGCCCGTGGGACTCCAGCTGGTCGGCAACTACTTCAAGGAAGGCGAGCTGCTGCAAGCGGCACACGCTTTCCAGCTGGCCACCGATTGGCACACGCGCACACCTGAAGGTTTCTGAATATGAGTTCCCCCAAGTCGCTGTTGGTGCAGGGCTACGAGGTCGTGATCGGTTTCGAAACCCACGCCCAGCTTGCCACCCAATCCAAAATTTTCAGCCGCGCGTCGACCGCGTTTGGCGCCGAACCCAATACCCAGGCATGCGCGGTGGACATGGCCTTGCCAGGCACTTTGCCGGTGATGAACCGCGAGGCCGTGGCCCATGCGATCCGTCTGGGTCTGGCGCTGGGTTCGCACATCGCTGAAGAGAGCGTGTTTGCACGCAAAAACTACTTCTATCCCGACCTGCCCAAGGGTTACCAGATCAGCCAGTTCGAGATCCCGGTGGTGCAGGGTGGCGAAGTGTCGTTCCTGCTCGGCGAGGAGAAGAAGACGGTACGCCTGGTGCGCGCGCACCTGGAAGAAGACGCTGGCAAATCGCTGCACGAAGACTTTATCGGGCAGTCCGGCATTGACCTCAACCGCGCTGGCACACCACTGCTGGAAATCGTGACCGAGCCCGACATGCGCTCGACCGCCGAAGCGGTGGCCTATGCCAAGGAGCTGCACAAGATCGTGACCTGGATCGGGGTGTGCGATGGCAACATGCAGGAAGGCAGCTTCCGCTGCGATGCCAACGTGTCGGTGCGCAAGCCCGGGGCTCCTTTGGGTACACGGCGCGAGATCAAGAACCTGAACTCGTTCAAGTTCATGCAGCAAGCCATGGACTACGAGATCCGGTGGCAGATCGAGCAGATTGAAGACGGTTTCGAGATCCAGCAAGCCACTGTGCTGTTCGATCCGGACACGGGCGAAACCCGCGCCATGCGCACCAAGGAAGACGCGGCCGATTACCGCTACTTCCCTGATCCGGACTTGCCGCCGCTGGTGGTCTCGCGCGAATGGGTGGAGCAGGTGCGCACGGAGATGCCCGAGCTGCCACGCCAGATGGCGCAGCGGTTCGTGGACACCTATGGCCTGCCCGAGTACGACGCCAGCACGCTCACGCAAAGCCCTGCGATGGCGGCGTATTTTGAAACGGCGGCCAAGGCCAGCGGCCAGGCCAAGATGGCCAGCAACTGGGTCATGGGGGAAGTCTCACGGCGATTGAATGCCGAGGAAAAGGGTGTTGAGCAAGCGCCTGTGGGGGCCGACCTGTTGGCCGCATTGCTCAAGCGCATCGCAGATGGAACCGTGTCCAACAATGCCGCCAAACAAGTGATGGAGGCGTTGTGGTCGGGCGATGGCGCTGACGTGGATGCGGTCATCGAGGCCAAGGGTCTCAAGCAGATGAACGACAGCGGCGCGGTCGTGAAAATCATCGACGATGTGCTGGCGGCCAACGCCGAGATGGTGGAGCAGTTCAAGGCGGGCAAAGAGAAGGCCTTCAACGCCTTGGTGGGTCTGTGCATGAAGGCCAGCAAAGGCAAGGCGAATCCGCAGCAGGTGAACGATCTGCTGCGTGAAAAGCTGAATTGACCTGACGGAGCAGGGCAGGGGCCAGCAGGGCTGGCTCCCAGCTGCCCGGGTATGGCACCCGTTTGGGTTACTGGGCCCAGAGCTGGCGCAGTTTGATCAGTTCCTCGTCAAACCGGGTTGTGACGCGCTGTTTTTCCTGCGCCTGTTCGATCAGGAAGCGCTGCTGAATTCTCATTTGTTCCTGGTTGTCTTCAATGCGGCGTTTGAGCCATGAAGGCGCCTTGCTCTCGTCGTTTTGATAGAACTCCAGCTCGATGGCGATTTCCTTGCGTTGCTCTTCCAGTGTTTTGCCGCGCTTGTTCACCGCCTTGATGACATCGTCGATTTGCGACAGCGCATCTTCACGCTCTTTGTTGTGCATGGCCACATCGGGATAGCGCAGAAGCAGCGCCCGGTCGCGCCGCTTCTCTTCCTGCACGCGTGCCACCTCGGCCTGTTCCCGCCGACGCTTTGCATCGATGACCGCGCGTTCTTCGGCGGTGTAGCTGGGCGGGACCACGCGTTTGACAATACCCGCGTTGTTGAGCACGCGTTGCTCCCGATCCAGGCAGGCTGCAATGGGGCGGTCAGAGGTGAGCGTGCGCCCGCGCGAGTCGACACAGGTGTAGATCCCGCTGGTGTTCTGAGCGCTGGCGCCCGGCGCCAACGTCAGCAGACACATCAGTGCACCGGTGGCGTGCGTGGCTGGGGCAAAAATGGAGCGGTGAAACGACACGGATAAATTCCTCATTCGACGCCGTAGCGTTGGCGGTATGCCATCACCCGGTCTCTGTGGCTGGCGATTTCCCCGCCAGACTGCGAGGATAGATACTGCAACAAATCGGAAAGGCCTGCAATTGCGCAAACCTGTAGGCCCAATTGCTGCTGTACAAACTGCACGGCGCTGTGGTCCACATCCCTGACCTGGCCCTGTTCGTCCACCTCGGTGGCTTTTTCCTGCCGATCCAGCGCGATGACCACCGCATGCGGTGTGGCCCCGGCGGCCTTGATCAGTGCAATGGATTCGCGTGCGGCGGTGCCTGCACTCATCACATCGTCGACGATCAGCACGCGGCCTTTGAGTGGCGCGCCTACCAGGGTGCCACCTTCGCCGTGGTCTTTGGCTTCCTTGCGGTTGTAGGCGAAGGGCACATTGCGTCCCATGCGGGCGAGTTCGATGGCCACCGCCGCTCCCAGGGGGATGCCTTTGTAGGCTGGACCAAAGATCATGTCGAACTCGATGCCGCTGGCCACCAGTGCTTGTGCATAGAATTGTGCGAGACGGCCCAGTTTGGCGCCGTCGTCAAACAGCCCGGCGTTGAAGAAATAGGGCGACAGACGACCGGCTTTGGTTTTGAATTCACCAAAGCGCAAAACGCCCGATTCGATGCAAAACTGCACAAACGCCTGTGCATCGGTGGCGTTGTTCGCCGAAGCACCGGGCGTGCCTTGTTTCAAAACCATGGGGAAATCCTTGTTCAAACTCACCAGCCTCAACCTCAACGGTATCCGTTCGGCCACTTCCAAGGGACTGGAAGACTGGCTGGCCAAGCACGAGCCCGATTGTATTTGCGTGCAGGAGGTCAAGGCGCAGGCGCCCGATGTGGCCGGCAAGTTCGAAGCGCTGGCAGGCCTGAAAGGCCACTTTCACTTCGCCGAGAAAAAAGGCTATTCGGGCGCAGGCATCTATACCGCGCTGGAGCCCAGCGATGTGCTGGTGGGCTTTGACGGTGGGGAGTTCGACAGCGAAGGCCGTTATGTCGAGCTGCGCTTTGACACACCCAAAACCAAATATTCCATCATCAGCTCGTACTTTCCCAGCGGCTCTTCAGGCGAGGAACGCCAGGCGGCGAAGTTCCGTTTCCTCAACTTGATGTATCCCCACCTGATGGCGCTCAAAAGCCAGCGGGAGTTCATTTTGTGTGGCGACATCAACATCGCCCACCAGAACATCGACCTGAAGAACTGGCGCAGCAACCAGAAAAACAGCGGCTTCACGCCCGAAGAGCGCGCATGGATGACCCAGTTCCTGACGGTCGGCGGCATCGTTGATGTGTACCGCCAGCTGCACCCGGAGGCCACCGAGACCGCCTACACCTGGTGGAGCAACCGCGGCCAGGCCTATGCGAACAACGTGGGGTGGCGTCTGGACTACCACCTGGCCACGCCTGCGCTTGCGGCCGGCGCTCGCCGGGCCTCGGTGTACAAGGATCAGAAGTTCAGCGATCACGCCCCGCTGACGATCGAATACGATTTCAAGGTCTGAGTTTCGATGTCGCGCTGTGTGGCTTCAATCGCATGACTTGAAACCACATGGCTCTCCATACCGACCCCTTCCTGCATTCCCGTGGCAGAGCCGTACAGATGGACGGCGAGGAGGCGCGCGTCCACCTCTCCAGCATCCTGATGGGGCCTCGCCATCCGCAGGGCCGTTCGGCGAAGGTGATGGTGTGGGTGGGGTTGTGCTGGGCCTTGTTCCAGCTGTGGATGGCATCCCCGTTGTCAGAGATGTTCGAGGTGCTGGCGCTCAATCAGGCGCGCACCCGTTCGTTGCATCTGGCGTTCGCGGTGTTGCTGGCGTTTCTGGCCTTTCCGGCAACGCGCCGCTCGCCGGTTGATCGCCTGCCCCTGGGCGACCGCTTGCTGGCCGTTTTGGCGGCGCTCAGTGCGGGCTACCTGTGGTTGTTCTACGCATCGGTGACGGCGCACACCGGCAATCCGAGGGACTTCGAAATCGTGGCCGCGGTGGTGGGTGTGACCTTGTTGCTGGAGGCCACGCGCCGGGTCCTGGGTTTGCCCATGGTGGTGCTGGCGCTGGTGCTGCTGGGCTACATCCTTTTTGGCGAATACATGCCCGAAATGATTGCCCACCAGAGCGCGTCGGTGGGCAAGACCATGAACCATTTGTGGCTCACCACCGAGGGGGTGTTTGGGGTGGCATTGGGCGTGTCGGCGGGGCTCATCTTCTTGTTTGTGTTGTTCGGCGCTTTGCTGGAAACGGCCGGCGCGGGCAGCTATTTCATCCGCAGTGCGGTGGCCTTGCTGGGCCACATGCGCGGCGGACCGGCCAAGGCGGCGGTGGTGGCGTCGGCCGCGACCGGCATGATTTCCGGTTCTTCGATCACCAACGTGGTGACCACCGGGCCGTTGACGATTCCCCTGATCAAGCGCGTGGGCTACCCCGCCGAGAAGGCCGCGGCCATCGAGGTGGCCGCGTCGGTGAACGGGCAGGTGATGCCGCCGGTGATGGGCGCGGCGGCGTTCCTGATGGTGGAGTACGTCGGCGTGGCCTACATCGATGTGCTGAAACACGCGCTGATCTCCGCCATGGTGTCTTACCTGGGCTTGCTTTACATCGTGCACCTGGAAGCGGTGAAGGGCGATTTGCGGGGCTTGCCCAAGCGCGCTTCGCCCGTGTGGCAGCGGTCGCTGGGGAATTTTTCGATCGGCTTCATGGGCATTGCCTTTGTGCTGGCTGTGGTGTCTTTTGGCGGCGCATTGGTGCATGCGCTGCTGCCGGACCTGTCGTTCGTGGTGATGGCGGTGGTGCTGCTGCTTGCCTATGCCTTGTTGCTTCGCATGAGCGCTTCGCATGTGACCGCGATCAATGCGGCCGATGTCCCGATCACCCGGCTTCCCGAGGTTGGGCCCACCTTGCGCTCGGGCATGCACTACCTGTTGCCCGTGGGCGCCCTGGTGTGGAACCTGGTGGTGGAAAAAATGCAGCCCACACGCGCCGCATTCTGGGCCACGGCGTTTCTCGGCCTGATCGTGCTGACCCAGCGGCCCTTGCTGGCCTGGTACCGCGGGGAGGGCTTCAGCAGCGCGGCGGCCTGGCGCGGGTTGCAGGACTTGATCGAGGGCCTGGCTTCAGGGGCGCGCAACATGGTCACGGTGGCCATCGCCACCGCCACCGCCGGCATTCTGGTGGGCACGCTCACGCTCACCGGCGTGGGACTGGCCATGACCGATCTGGTGACGGCGCTGTCGGGCGGCAACATCATCGTGATGCTGGGTTTGGTGGCGATGATCTGCCTGGTGCTGGGCACAGGCTTGCCGACCACCGCGAGCTACATCGTGGTGTCCACGTTGATGGCGCCGGTGATCGTGTCCATTGGTGCGCAAAACGGCTTGCTGGTGCCGTTGATCGCCGCCCATTTGTTTGTTTTTTACTTCGGGCTGATGGCCGACATCACGCCGCCGGTGGGCCTGGCCTCCTATGCCGCCGCGAGCATCGCCGTGGCCGATCCCATCCGCACCGGGGTGGTGGCTTTTCGGTACTCCATGCGCATGGCTTTGTTGCCGTTCATGTTCGTGCTCAACCCCCAGTTGCTGCTGATTGACGTGCATGGCGTCGCTCACACCATGCTCACTGTGGCGAGTGCCGCCTTGGCCGGCTTCGCGTTCATCTCGGTCAACCAAGCCTGGCTTCTGGTGCGCAGCACCATCCTGGAGCGGCTTGTGATGCTGGTGGCTGTGTTCATGCTGTTCCACCCCGGCATGTTCCTGGACCCGCTGCTCGACCCCTACCAGAAATTGCAGGGCGCAGCCGCTGAAAAGGCGCTGGTTGAAGCCCCCAATGGCGCCCAGATGCGGGTGTTCTTCAGTGGCATGACCCTGGAAGGCAAGGCGGTGGAGCGGGGTGTTTTGCTGGCGCTGGGCGCCAGGGCCAGCAGCGCCGAACTGCGCCTGTTGCACAGTGGAATCGATGCCGAGCGGTCCGAGGCCGGTTTTCTGGTCAACAGCGTCACCTTCGGTGGCCACGCATCCAAAGTCGGTATCGAGCAAGGGTTTCGTATCGATGCGGTCGAGATAGCCAGTGCGCGGCTGTCCAAAGAATGGATGTTCCTGCCGGCGCTTGCTTTGATTGGCTGGGTGGTGTGGCGCCAATGGCGCCGCAAGAAAGCCGGTGCCGCTGCAATGGCACCGCACGCCGCGATCTAGTTGCGCCGCGATTGGGCGGCCGGGATGGTCCTGTGGCGCACCGCGTCTTTGGCCGGGTCGGTCAAGTCAGGCCGATGGGGGTTGGGTCTGGGTGCTGGTCACGCTTTTCGCTGCCGCCTGCCATTCGACCGCGGCGGTCTGCACTTCGGCCAGCGAGACCATCAAACGAACGCCCGATTGCTGGGCGAGGCGGCCGACGCCCGCCCCACCTGCCCACAGCACCACGCCTTCGGGGAGCAACCCATGCAATTGCTGCAGCAAAGGTGGAATCTGGCGCGCCGGGAAGGCCGCTGAAAACGACAGCGCCACCACGTCGGCGCGGTGCGCGCGCGCCGCATCAACGATGGACATCAGGGGCATTTGAGTGCCCAGTGGTATGCAGTGCGCGCCTTCGAGCGACAAAGCACTTTCGACCATGAGAAGGCCCAGCCCGTGTGGCTCATCCGGCAGGGTGGTCAGCATCACGCGGGGTGCCTGGCCGCCCGGCACCCCGGAAATCGCCTTTCTCAGCAGGCGGTTGCTGAGCTCGGTAAACAGGTGTTCTTCGTAGACCTCGATGCTTCCGTCTTCCCAGGCCTGTCCGATCATGCTGGTCAGTGGCGCCATGGTGTCCTGGACAAAGCGCTGCAGGCCTTCTTTTGCCAGGCGCTGTTGCAACGCCTGGTCAAAGCCGGTTGCATCGTGGTTTTTGATCAATGAGATCACTGCGTCCAGCGCCCCGGTGTTGCCCTGCGTGCTTTCTTCGGTGGCGTTCGGCCTGACCTTGACCAACGCCGCCAGTTCCGCTTCAGGCAAGGCCATCAAGCGCCCGGGGCGGTGGCCCTGGTCCATCAGCCGTTTCAAGAGCCTCAGGCGTTCGACCTGTTCAAAGGGATACAGGCGCTCGCCATGGGCATCACGCTCGGGTGAGGGAAAGCCGTAGCGGCGCTCCCAAACGCGCAGGACGTCCTTGGACAACCCCACGTCGCGCTCGACGGTTGCAATATTAAAAAGGGGTTTTGACATGTTTGTCCTAGACAAATAGTTGACAAAAGGTTGGATGGTGGCTATCTTACGTCTAAATATCAATTTGTCCAGGACAAAGTAAGCATGCTCAACCACTCCGCCATCTGTTCAGGCAAGCCGTTCGCCACTGTTGCCCGTGACCTTGGGGCGGCTGTGAATCCGTTGGCGTCAAAGCAGCGTACCCAGTTCAACGCCAGCCCCGATGGCTGCGATTCGCGCCGCAAGGCCTTTTGAAGGAAAACCCATATGAGCAATTCTCAACGCACCGCTGTGATCGGCTCTGGCATCTCGGGTCTGGCAACCGCCTGGTTGCTGCAGCGCCAATCACCCGGTCACCGGGTGACCCTGTTTGAAGCGCAGCCACGTCTGGGTGGCCACGCGAACACAGTGGATGTCACGCTGGAAGGGCAAACCTACCCGGTAGACACCGGCTTTCTCGTGTTCAACGACCGCACCTATCCCAACCTGATCGCGATGTTTGATCACCTGGGGGTGGCCAGTGTGCAAAGCGAGATGACGTTTGCAGTCAGCTTGAAAAACCCCGATCTGGAATGGGCAGGCAGCAATCTGTTCACCATCTTTGGCCAGAAGCGCAACCTGCTGCGCACCCAGTTCTGGGCCATGCTGGGTGACATCCTGCGTTTCAACCGCGAGAGCAACGCCTGGCTGGCAGCACACCCCGGTGAAGACCGCAGCTTGCGCGATTTCCTGTCGACGGGCCGTTACGCCAAGAGCTTCTCTGACTGGTACTTGTTGCCCATGGCGGCCGCCATCTGGTCCTGTCCCACCGAGCAAATGCTCGACATGCCGCTGCTCACCTTCGTGCGCTTTTGCCAGAACCATGGCTTGTTGCAGGTCTTTGACCGGCCCATGTGGCGCACGGTACAGGGCGGCAGTCGCTCGTATGTGAACAAAATCGCGGATCAACTGGCTGATGTTCGTCTGGGCTGCCCCGTGCATGCCATCCAACGCCTGGCCGGCGGTCTGCAGGTGCACCACGCCACAGGCAGCGAGGGTTTTGATCAGGTGGTGATGGCTTGCCACAGCGACCAGTCGCTGAGGCTGTTGGGCGACGCCGCCACACCCGCGCAACAAGTGGTGCTCGCTGCGGTGCGCTACCAGCCCAACCGCGCGGTGTTGCACACCGACCGCCGCTTGCTGCCACGCGACGAGCGCATGTGGTCGGCATGGAACTACTTTGCGGGCCACGGCGAACCCGGCGCTCAACCGGTCGGCGTGTCCTACCTGATCAACCGGCTGCAGCCCTTGCCTTTCAAGGCGCCCGTGGTGGTGACCCTGAATCCCGCCGAGGAACCCGATCCGGCCAAGGTCCTGGCCAGCTTCGAATACGACCATCCGATCTTCGACCGCCCGGCGATTGAAGCGCAGCGGCGCCTCGCACAGATTCAGGGCGACAACGGCATCTGGCTGGCTGGAGCCTGGGGCGGCTACGGTTTCCACGAAGACGGGTTGAATTCGGCCTTGCGCGTGGTGAACGCCATGGGGGTGAGGGCACCATGGCAGCAAGCGTTGAGCGCGACCAGCCAGGGTGAGGTCCATGCCTGACCACGGCGCAACGTCCGGCGCGGGCATGTGCGCGGGGCCGACTTTGCAGGTCGGCCATGTGATGCACCGACGCCTGCGTCCCACCGTGCACGCCTTCGTGTACCCGGTGTTCTTCGTCCGTCTGCCCTTGAGCCAACTGGCGCAGTCGGCCAACCGGCTGTTCTCGGTCGACCGCTTCAATGTCCTGAGCTTTCATCGCCGCGATCATGGTCCGCGCGACGGCTCGCCTTTGTTGCCCTGGATACAGCGCATCCTGCGTGAACATGGTTTGCCAGACGACGGTGAGGTGGTGCTGCAAACCTTCCCTCGCGTGTTCGGCTTTGTCTTCAACCCGGTGAGTTTCTGGCTCTGTCACAACGCCAGAGGCGAATTGATCGCGATGCTGGCCGAGGTGAGCAACACCTTTGGCGAGCGCCACAACTACCTGCTGCACCACCCCGCCGGAGTGCCCTTGAAGGATGGCCAGGTGCTGCAGGCCGAAAAAGCCCTGCATGTGTCGCCGTTCAACAAGGTCGAGGGCGGCTACCGCTTTGTCCTGAACCTGAACCGCGATGTGCAGCGTATCCGCATTGACTACGCCGACAGCGAAGGGCCCCTGTTGCTCACCGCGTTGTCGGGCAAGACCCGGAAGTGGTCCAACAGGGCACTTCTGTCGGCCGTGGCGCACATGCCCGCGCTGACGCTGGGTGTGGTTTTCCGCATTCATTGGCAGGCCGTGCGCCTGTGGTTGAAGAAGGTGCCGTTTGTTGGCGCCAGATCCCCCATCCCCCATCAAGAAGCCTTGCAAGGAAACAAACCATGACCACCACGATGACCCTGACCCCGCAGCGCCAGATGGGCCGCGCTGCCGCCACCGTTGGCGACCTGTTGAATAGCCTGCGCGGAGGCCAGCTGGAGATGCGCTGGCCCGATGGCAGCAGCACCTGGTTTGGCGAAGGCTCTACCAAGGTGCATCTGCAAGTGCGCGACATGGCGATGTTTGATGAGGTGCTGGCCAAAGGGGACATCGGCTTTGCCGAGTCGTACCTGGACGGCCACTGGGATTCTCCTGACCTCACCGCGCTGCTCAAGCTCCTGGCCGACAACCGCGACGCCCTGAAGCGCGCTGTCTACGGTTCCTGGCGCAGCCTGTTGGCCGCCCGCGTGCGCCATTGGCTCAATGGCAATTCCAGGGCCGGCAGCAAGCGCAACATCATGGCCCACTACGACCTGGGCAACGATTTCTACAAGCTCTGGCTCGATCCGGGCATGACCTACTCCAGCGCCCTGTTCAGCTCGATCGACCAGGACCTGGAGAGCGCACAACACGCCAAATACCAGCGCATGCTCGACCGCCTCGGCGCCAAGCCGGGCGAGCGCATTCTGGAGATCGGCTGCGGCTGGGGCGGCCTGGCCGAAGCGGCGACGCGCCAGGGGCTCAACGTCACCGGTGTCACGCTGTCGCAAGAACAGCTCAAGTGGGCGCAGGACCGCTTGCCTTCGGCCGACCTGCGCCTTCAAGACTACCGCGACCTCACCGAGCGCTACGACCACGTGGTGTCGATCGAGATGTTCGAAGCCGTGGGCGAGCGCTGGTGGCCGACCTATTTCAAGAAAGTGGCCGACGCTCTTGAGCCGGGCGGCAAGGTGATGCTGCAAACCATCACCATTCGAGACGACCTGTTTGGCGCCTACCGAAAAGGCACCGACTTCATCCAGCAATACGTGTTCCCCGGCGGCATGTTGCCCTCCAGCAGTGCGCTGCACGCCGCAGCGGCCAAACAAGGCCTGGTGGTGAAAGACGAGTTCGCATTTGGTGAAGACTACGCGCGCACGCTGAGCGAATGGCGTGTGGCCTTCGAAGCGCAGTGGCCCACCATCGCCGCGCAAGGCTTCGACGAGAACTTCCGCCGCCTGTGGCGCTTCTACCTCGCGTACTGCGAAGCGGGCTTCCTGTCGGGCAATGTCAATGTCGTGCAATTCGAACTGGCTCATGCGCCGGCGTGACGCAGGGCTGGCGCTGCTGGCGCTGCCGCTGGCTGCCTGGGCCAAAGAAGCGCCGGGTGCATTGACCGCCGCGGCGCCGAACCTGCGGCCATGGGGGAGTGGCGAGTTCCGCCGCTTTGGCTTTCTGGTCTACGAGGCCACCTTGTGGGCCGGTGACACCGCGCCGGTCAAGCCGCCGCTGGCTTTGGGCCTGACCTACAAACGCAACATCGACGGCAAGGCAATCGCCGACGCCAGCGTCGACCAGATGCGCCGCTTCGACGCCACCGACGCGCAGTTGGCCCGCTGGGGCGACCAGATGCAGGCCATCTTCCCCAACGTGAAACCTGGCGACCAGATTGTGGGCTTGCAGTTGCCCGACCGGGCGCGGTTCTTCTTCAACGATCAGCCCGTTGGCGACATCGCCGGTGCCGAATTTGCCCAGACCTTCTTCGCCATCTGGCTCGACCCGCGAACCAGCGAGCCCAAGCTGCGCGACGCACTGCTGAAGCGACCGGCTTGACCACCATGCAAACCGGCCGCGTGTTGTCGTATGGCGTGTTGGCGCTGCCGCTGTCGTTTGCAGCCCTGCCGATCTACGTGCACGTGCCGCGCTTTTACGAGCAGGTGACTGGGCTCGATCTGGCCATGCTGGGCGGGCTCTTGCTGATCGCCCGGCTGTTTGATGCCTTCACCGATCCCTGGCTGGGCTGGCTGGCCGACCGTTACTCGCGCCCGCGCATGATCGCCTGGGCTTTGTTGCCGTTCACGGTGGGGTTCGTGGCGCTGCTCAACCCCATGCTCAGCCACCCGGCGCTGTGGCTGCTCGGCGCCTTGCTCCTGACCTACCTGGGCTTTTCTGCCGCGACCGTGGCTTACCAGGCCCACGGCGCGGGCATGACAGAAAGCCCTCGCGTGCGCACCCGGCTCACCGCGGCGCGCGAAGGATTTGGTCTGGTCGGTGTTTTGCTGGCCGCGACCTTGCCTACCGTGTTGGCGACCGACCTGAGCATCGGCACGGCGCGTTTGTCGTGGGTGTTGATCGCCTTGCTGGTGCCTGCCGCCGCCTGGTTCTTTCTTCAAGTGCAGAGCGCTGCTGTGAGCGGCCCGATCGTGCAAGCCAGCCCTGCGCCATTGCTGCCCAGCCTGCAACGCGTGTTGAACGACGGCGCGTTCCGGCGCTTGCTGGCGGTGTTTTTGCTCAGTGGCATTGCCTCGGCGTTGCCCGCCACGCTCTTCCTGTTTTTTGTTGCCGATGTGCTGTTGAACGAACCGGTCAGCGGGCCCCTGTTGGGCCTGTATTTTTTGGCCGGCGCGCTCTCGCTGCCCGTCTGGGTGGCGCTGGCGGGGCGATGGGGCCGCGTGCGCGCCTGGCTGCTGGCGATGGTGTTGTCGGTGGTGGCGTTCGCCGGTGCGGGCCTGCTCGGCGCGGGCGACGTGGCGCTGTTTGCCGTCATCTGCGTGATGTCGGGTCTGGCGCTGGGCGCGGATCTGGCTTTGCCAGCGGCCATGGCGGCCGATCTGGGCGAGCGGCAAAAACTCAGTGGCGCCTGTTTTGGCGTCTGGAATTTTGCCGCCAAGCTGAACCTGGCCCTGGCCGCGGGTCTGGCCTTGCCTTTGCTCGCTTTGCTTTCTTATGTGCCCGGCAGTGGCGAGGGCCTGCCGGCGCTGCGCTTCGCTTACGCCGCGCTTCCCCTTGTGTTCAAAACCCTGGCCGCAGCCCTTTTGTGGCGCTGGCGGCACGACCTGGAGACCCAACCATGACCCGAACTTTCAAAGCTGTCTTTTTGTCCCTTGCCCTGGCGCTGGGGGTCGCGGGCTGCGGCACCGTTGACGTGTCGAAATACAGGAACGAGAAGCCCGAACTCGACTTGCGCACCTACTTCAACGGCACCATCGATGCCTGGGGCATCTTTCAGGGGCGCAATGGTGAAGTGCAGCGCCGCTTCACGGTGGTGATGGAGGCCAAATGGGAGGGTGATACCGGCGTGCTCGACGAAGCCTTTGAATGGAACGACGGCACGAAGTCGCGCCGCGTCTGGACGCTCAAGCGCCAGCCCGATGGCAGCTACCGGGGCACGGCGGACGACGTGGTCGGCGAGGCCATTGGGCACGTGGCAGGCAACGCGTTCCACTGGCGCTATGTGATGGCGCTGCCGGTGGACGGCAAGGTGTACAACGTGAACTTCGACGACTGGATGTACCTGATGGACGACCGTGTCATGCTCAACCGCGCGGCCATGAGCAAATGGGGCGTGCATCTGGGTGACGCCACCCTGAGTTTCACCAAACGTTGAAGGCGGCATGAATCCGAAAATCAACAACTGGTCGGGCAAACGCGTGTGGCTGGTGGGCGCGTCCGCCGGCATCGGCGCGGCGCTGGCCCATGCCCTGGCGGCACAGGGCGCCAGGCTGGCGCTGTCCTCGCGCAAGCGCGCTTCGCTGGAGGCCCTGGACATTCAGGGCGCCCTGCTGCTGCCTTGTGACAGCACCCAAGCCGAGACGCTGACCGCGGCGCGCGACGCGCTGGTGGCCGAATGGGGCGGGGTGGACCTGGTGGTGTACATGGCGGGTGGCTACGAACCCATGCAGGCCGACACGCTGGACGTGGCCGTTCTCGAACAGGTGGTGGACGTGAATTTTCACGGTGCCGTGCGTTTGACCGCCGCGGCCATGCCTGCGCTGAAAGCCGGCGGTGGCATCGCGCTGGTGGCCAGCGTGGCGGGTTACCAGGGTTTGCCCAAGTCGCTGGCCTATGGCTCGGGCAAAGCGGCCTTGATCCATTTTGCGGAGTGCCTCTACATTGACCTCACCGACAAAGGCATTGGTGTGTGGGTGATCAACCCCGGGTTCGTTTCGACGCGCCTGACCGCCAAAAACGATTTCAAGATGCCCGCGCTCATCACGCCCGAACAGGCGGCGAAAGACATCATGGACGGGCTGGCCAGTGGCGGTTTTGAAATCCACTTTCCCAAGCGTTTCACGCGGGTGCTCAAGCTGCTGTCCTTGCTGCCCTACCGTTTGTACTTTCCGCTCGTGAAGCGCATGACCGGGGCTTGAGATGTTGATCGATCCTTTGGTGGAATTCTTTGAATCCGTCTCGCCAGAGACGGTCTCGCGCATCGCCGATTTGTACGCGGTCGACGCGCGTTTCAAGGACCCGTTCAACGATGTCAACGGCGTGCCCGCCATCGAGCACATCTTTCGCCACATGTTCACCCAGGTGGAGGCTCCGCGCTTCGTGGTGAGCGAACGCATCGTGCAAGGTGACAGCGCCATGCTGGTCTGGACCTTTGAGTTTGGCGTGCGCGTGGGCAAAACGGTTCGACCGCAGTTGGTCAACGGCGTGACCCACTTCCAGTTCAACTGCGAAGGCAAGGTCAGTCTGCACCGCGATTACTGGGACACCGGCGAAGAGCTCTACATGAAGCTGCCGGTGTTGGGCTGGTTGCTGCGCGCATTGAAGCGGCGCCTGGCCGCCTGACCCGGGCGGGGCTTCGCTCGCTCAAGCTGCTGCCGATGCGCGGCAGCGGACCTCGATAGTCCTCTCACACAACTGTGGACGCAGTGTGGAGCGGCGTCCATCACGCCTCCACTTTGCCCAACAACACTCCCTTCTGTCGCAACAAGCCCACATGGCATGGGATGCCGCTGGCGCGGATTGCGACGGGTTGCCGCGTGCGCGCCTTTGATCTGTCTTGATGTGACGGTGGGCAAGCGGTAGGTTTGTTGGGCTTTGGGGACTAGAGATGACGTATATCGAGCTGGCGTTTGCGGTGATTGGGGTGGTGGCGGTTTTGCAATCGGTGGGCCGCAAGCTGCCGGTGCCCATGGCCGCATTGCAGATTGGGGCCGGCGTGGTGTTGTCGGCCTTCGTGGGGCTGGACGATTTGCGGGAGCAGTCGGCGTTGTTGTTTGTGATGCTGGTGCCGCCGCTGTTGTATGTCGAGGCGCGGCACATTCCCAAGCGCGACCTGATGCGCTCCATCCAACCCGTGCTCGGCATGGCTTTGGGCCTGGTGGCGGTGACCACCTTGATCGTGGGCTTTGGCTTGCACGCCTTGGTGCCCGACATGCCCTTGGCGGTGGCCTTCGCGTTGGCCGCGGCGCTGGCGTCGACCGACACCGTGGCGGTGAGCTCGGTCATCGCGCGGATTCCTTTGCCGCAGCGTTTGCAAACTTTGTTGAGCGGCGAAAGCTTGCTGAACGATTCGGTGGCGCTGGTGGCGTTCAAGGTGGCGGTGGCCGCAGCGGTGTCGGCCCACTTTTCGACCGGCGAAGCGGCCCGCTCCTTGTTCACCGTGTCCGTGGGTGGCCTGGCCACTGGGGCGTCGGTGGCGGCCGTGGTCACCGCCCTGCGGCATTTCCTGCAATCCGACGGGCCAGACAGCATCCGGGTTGATACCACCTTGTCGCTGTTGACGCCTTATGCGGCCTACCTCGCCAGCGAGATGCTGGGTGTGTCGGGGGTGTTGGCGGTGGTGGCCGCCGGGCTGTGTGCGGGGGAGCTCGAGCGCAATCATCTGCGCGCCACCACCCGGCAACACGGCAATGCCTTGTGGGGCACTTTGACCTTTGTGTTGAACGGCACGGTATTTGTCATTCTGGGATTGCAAATGCGCCAGGTGCTTCATCGCGTGGAAGGCTACAGCGGTTGGAACTTGCTGGGCTATGTGGCGCTGCTGACCGCCACGCTGTTCACGGTGCGCCTCTTGTGGACCCTGGCGCTGGACGCGTGGTCGCGGCGCAAACAGACGCAGGATGAAGACTGCTTGCTCGGCTCCGGCGCGGCGATCTGGGTCACGGTGTTGTGTGGTGTTCGAGGCTCCCTGGCCTTGAGCGCAACCTTGTCGATCCCATTGTTCACTGCCGCGAGCGAAGCCATGCCGGGGCGCGATCTGGCGGTGTTTCTGGCGGCGGGCACCATCGGTGCCACGCTGTTGTTGAGTGGGCTGGTGCTGCCCTTTGTGAAACTGCGCAGCACCCGGGAAACCAGCGACGCAGCCGCGGCCCTGCACACAAGGGTGGCCGTGGCCGAAGTGGCCCTGAGCGTGATCAATGCGGTGCCACTGGGCAATGCTTCGCCGCGGGTGCGGCAATGGGTGGTCGCGCTCAAACGCTTGCACGCACACCGCATGGCCACGCTCGGCGCGGTCAGCGGCAAGGCGCCACCGATGGACCCGCGCGACCTGGTCGAGCAGCGCGCGCTGTCGATGCAGGTGCTGTCGGCTCAGCGCCGAGAGCTGGGACGCTTGCAGCAGGAGGAGGGTGTGGCGCCGGCCATCGTGCAGGAGCTGGAGCTGGACCTTGACTTGGCGGAGATCAGCCTGGACCGGATGGGTTGGCGGGCGGTCTGATGGCGTGAGCCGCGCAGACGGGTCTATCGGCCTGGGCGGGCAGAGGGTTGCCGGGCGTGTGCCCCGTGCACATGCCCGCTGCCCGATGGCTTGGTCGCCGGCTGTTTGGCGAATTCACTCAGCTGATTGAGGATGCCGCAGTGCTCCGCGTCTTGCGCGGTGCGGCAGGTGTCGCGCAGTTCGCGCAACTGTTTTTCCAGCGCGCGCAATTCGCGAATGCGGTGGGCCACGTGGCCGATGTGCTGGTCCAATAGCGCATTCACTTCGCCGCAATCTTCAGTGGGGGCGTCTTTGAAATGCAGCAACACGCGGATCTCGTCCAGCGTCATGTCCAGGCCGCGGCAATGGCGGATGAAGCTCAGGCGCTGCGCGTGCGCGACCTCGTAGATGCGGTAGTTGCCTTCGGTGCGCGCCGCTTCGGGCAGCAGACCCTCGCGCTCGTAGTGGCGAATGGTGTCGATGGGCACACCGGTGGCAGTGGAGAGAGCGCCAATTTTCATGGGGCCATGTTACGCGCTTGACTCTGGAGTGGGTCAAGGGTTTGTAATGAACCCATGACCTCTGATACTTCTTCGTCTCCTTCGGTTGATTCGACCGACTGCGGTTGCAGCACGGTCTGCGCTGTGCCCATTCCCTTGAGCAAAGAGCCAGCAACCCCGGAGGCGGTTGATGCGGTGGTGCTGAGCATTCCCTTGATGGATTGCGCGGCCGAAGAGTCCGACATCCGCCATGCGCTGGATGCCGTGGGGGGCATCCGCAGCCTGCGCTTTCAATTGGGCCAACGCACCCTGACCATCGATGCGCCGCCCGAGGTGATCCCGGCGGCCATCGATGCGGTGAACCGTTCGGGTTACCCCGCCAAGCGCTTGTTGCCTGGCGAGCAACCGGGTCAACACGCGCCGCACGATCACGCGGGGCACAACCACGACGACCAAGGCCTTGACCACACGCAGGGCACGACGTCATCCGCCAGCAATGGCCTCGTGCGCTACGGCGCCGCGCTGGCGTTTGCGGTGGGCGCCGAGTTGCTGCACTTTTTTGCCCCCGAAACCCTGCCGTGGAAGGTGTTCGGCATGGCCCTGGCTGCTGTGGCGATCGGCCTGGCCGGTTTCTCCACCTATGCCAAGGGACTGGCCGCCTTGCGCCATTTCCGCCTGAACATCAACGCCTTGATGACCGTGGCCGTGACCGGCGCTTTCCTGATCGGTCAATGGCCGGAAGCGGCCATGGTGATGGCCTTGTACGCCATCGCCGAGTGGATCGAAGCGCGGGCGGTGGACCGCGCGCGCAACGCCATTCAGGGCCTGCTCAGCCTCACGCCCGAGACCGCCGAGGTGCGGCAAGCCGATGGCAGTTGGCAGGCCGAGCCTGCCACCAAAGTGGCGGTGGGCTCGATCATCCGCATCAAGCCCGGCGCGCGCATGCCGCTCGACGGCATGATCACCGCAGGCAGCAGCACGCTGGACCAAAGCGCAGTCACCGGTGAGAGCCTGCCGGCCGACAAAACGGTGGATGACGCCGTGTTCGCCGGCACCGTCAACCTGAGCAGCACGCTGGAGCTGCGCGTGAGCGCGGAGGCCAGCAACACGCTGATCGCCCGCATCATCCACGCCGTTGAACAGGCCCAGGGCAGCCGCGCGCCCACACAACAGTTTGTGGACCGTTTCGCCCGCGTCTACACACCCGCCGTGTTCGGTCTCGCGGTGGCCGCCGCCATAGGTCTGCCGCTGTTGATGAACATGCCCTGGCTCGACGCGATGTACAAGGCACTGGTGTTGCTGGTGATCGCTTGCCCCTGTGCGCTGGTGATCTCCACGCCGGTGAGCGTGGTCAGTGGCCTGGCGTCGGCCGCGCGGCGCGGCATCTTGATCAAGGGCGGCGTGCACCTGGAAAACGCGCACCGCATCCGCGCGATTGCGCTCGACAAAACCGGCACCATCACCGAAGGCAAGCCGCGACTGGTGGCGAGTGAAATCCTGCGAGCGAACGCCAATGAAGCGCAAGTGCAGTCGTGGGCATCGAGCCTGGCTGGGCATTCCGATCACCCGGTGTCGCAGGCGATTGCCGCCGGCCTGCCGGGTCAATTGGCCACGCTGCAAGGGTTCACGGCCTGGGCCGGGCGGGGCGTGGGCGCGCAAGTCGATGGGCAGGCCTTGTTGCTGGGCAACCACCGGCTGATCGAGGAACGCGGGCTGTGCAGCGCGGCACTGGAAGCCAAGCTGGCGGTGCACGAAGCCCAGGGCCGCACGGTCACCTTGCTTGCCAATGAGCGCGAAGTGCTGGCGCTGTTTGCGGTGGCCGACACCATCAAACCCGGCTCACGCGAGGCCTTGGCCGCGTTGCGTCGGCTGGGCGTGAGCACCGTGATGCTCACCGGCGACAACAGCACCACGGCCGCAACCATCGCGAAAGAAGCGGGCATCGACGATGCGCGCGGTGATCTGCTGCCCGAAGGCAAGCTGGCCGCGATTGAAGCGATGCAGCAGCGCTATGGGTTCACGGCGATGGTGGGCGATGGCATCAACGATGCGCCGGCCCTGGCCCGCGCCGACATCGGCATCGCCATGGGCGGCGCCGGCACCGACATTGCCATGGAATCGGCCGACGTGGTGATCATGAATGACGACCTGAACCGCATTCCCGAAACCATTCGCCTCTCGCGCCGCGTGCACAACATCCTGCGCCAGAACATCGCGCTGGCCCTGGGCATCAAGGGGGTGTTTCTGCTGCTGGCCATCTTTGATGACGCGACCATGTGGATGGCCGTGTTCGCCGACATAGGGGCGAGCCTGCTGGTGGTGGCCAATGGACTGCGCCTGCTGCGCCGGTAGCCAAAGGGTGGTTGTTGTCAGAGGGAGGCGGTCGTGCGCCGCTCGGGCGGCAGCAGGGACTCCACTTCGTCGACGAACGTATCGGGGTCGATGGGCTTCTCCATGTAGCCCTGGCATCCGGCTGCCAAGGCCGCATCTCGGTCGCCCTGCATGGCATAGGACGTTACCGCCATGATCGGGATGCTGGCCAGCGCAGGGTTGTTCTTGATCCGGCGGGCAACTTCATGGCCATCCATGACCGGCAACTGGATGTCGAGCAAGATGAGGGCGGGATCACAATCGATCGCCATGGTCAGCCCGGCGGCGCCGTCGGCCGCGTGAATCACTTCCCATCCGCGGTTTTCGAGCAAGAAGCTGAGCAAATAGCGGTTGTTTTCGTTGTCTTCGATCAACAGAATGCGCATGTTCATGGGTGTTCTTCTTTCTCGGTGCTCTCGTTGTCGGTGGCGGAATCTGCGCGCGGGATGGTGAATGTGAAGGTGGAGCCCACGCCGGCCTCGCTGCTGACTTCCAGTGAGCCGTCCATGAGTTCGGCCAGCTTGCGCGAAATGGCCAGACCCAGGCCAGAGCCCTCATGTTGCCGTGCCAGGCGGTTGTCGATTTGGCGAAAGGGTTGAAACAAAGTTGGAAGATCGGCTGGTGCGATGCCGATGCCGGTGTCGCTGACGTCCACTTGCAGCAAGGTCTCGCCCACCTCTTTGACCCGCAAGGTGACCGAGCCCACTTTGGTGAACTTGATGGCGTTGCTGAGGAGGTTGAGCAGCACCTGTGCGGTGCGCCTAGCGTCTCCCATGGCCGTACCCACGGGCTCGCTGGTTTCCACGCCCAAACCCAATCCTTTCGCGTCGGCCAGGGGTTGTACCGTGGCCATTGCCTTGGCAATGCTGGCATTCAAATCAAACCGCTCGTGGGACACCCGCAGTTCGCCCGCTTCGATCCGGGAAATGTCGAGCACGTCGTTGACCAGCGCGAGCAGGTGGTGCGCGCTTTCGCGCACCTTTTCCATTTGAAAAGCCTGTTCGTCGTTCAACGGGCCTGCCAGGCGTTTGAGCAAGATCCCGGTGAAGCCGATCACGGAGTTCAGCGGGGTGCGCAGCTCGTGGCTCATGGACGCGAGGAACGCCGACTTGATGTGGTCGGCGGCTTCGGCTTTTTGTTTGGCTTGCGCCAGCTCTTTGACAAAACGGTTTCGGGCGGTCACGTCGCGAAACACACCCCGGCTGGAGACGTTTTTTCCGTCAACGATTTTCTGCGAGATGTTCCCTTCTACTTCGATCCGTTGTTTGTCTTTGGTGAGAAGGACCAACTGCATCTGGATCAGATCTTCTCCATTCAGGCTTTTGGCCCGCTGCGCCGCTACATAGGCTCTGCTCTCGGGCGCAATCACCGCCATCAGGTCCAATGCGTTGGCTTCTTCCGGGGTATAGCCCAAGGTCTTGCACCAGCTGGCGTTCACAAACACAAACTTGTTGGTGAGGTCGAGCACGTGGATCAGGTCGCTGGCGTTCTCAAACAGATCCCGAAACCGCTCTTCGCTTTCGCGCAGCTTCACTTGCGCGGCATGGCTTTCGGTGTTGTCGACGACAGAAACCAGCACAAAGTGCCCCTCTGGAAACTCCACTGGGCTGAGCCGCACCTCTACCGGGATCTGGTGTCCGTCTTTGTGCTGGGCAAACAGTTCATGCTCACCGGCCATCTCGGGGTACGCGTGTGACAGGGCCAGGTATTCCCGCCGGTGTTCAGGGGGCACCAGCAGCTCGACGGATTGTCCGATCAGCTCGGACCGGGTATAGCCAAAGAGTGATTCGACACTGGCCGTGACCTGGGTCACTGTGCCCTGGTGGTCGATCAGCAGCAAGGCATAGGGCGAGGTGTCGACCATGGTGCGAAAGCGTTGTTCGGCTTTGTCGCGCTCAGCGCGAACGACCATCAGCTGATCGGTCATTTGTGCCCGCAATGCGATCTCTCGCCGCAGCCGGCGGTTGTGCAGGTAGAAGGCGAGGTAACCCAGCGCGGCGAGAGCGACCAGTGCTGCGGCCCAGGCCCGTACCTTCTCGCGTGCGATGCCGCTCTGAACGAGGCTGCCGACCCAGCGGCGTCGAACGGTGGCCGCCTCTTCGGCGGTGATGCCGTCGATCGCCGCGTTCAACATGGGACGAAGCCCAGCGTTGCGGGGGTGCACGGCCAGATGGAGCTTGATGGCGTGGTCGCTCAGCGGGCCTGCATAGGTCAGGCCGGCGATGGAGGCTTCGTCGATGGCTTTCAAGGCGGAGGTGGTTTCTGCCGCCATGTACTTCACCTCCCCGTTCAGCAGCGCGCGCGAAGCGGCGACCAGCGATGGGAACGGTACCTGGGCAATGCGGGGGTAGGCCGCCAGGGTTTCCGCCGCATAGCCGCCTTCAAGCACCGCCACGCGGCTGTCGAGCAGCGCGTCCAGGTTGCCCAGGAACACCTCGCCCCGGCGCACGAAAACGCCCGGTGCCGACACAAAATAAGGGATGGACAAGTCGTCGACCGGCGCATTTTCCGCCTCATTGTTGACGGCGTAGAGCAGGTCGAGCTGGCCCGCCTGGTAGCTGTCCATCATGGCGCTCATGGAGGGGAACGTGACCGTGCGGGTGTGGATGCCGGTCTGTTTCTTGATCAACGCCAGCGTGTCTTCCGACACCCCGGCATGGGCGCCATCGGATTGCACGAAGTCGAAGGGCCAGCGCATGGTCAGTGCGCCGACCTTCAATACAGGCAACCGCGCAAGCGAGGCACGCGCTTGGGCATCGAGTACCACGGGCGGGGCGGTCAGGTTCTCCATGGATACCGGGATCCAGCGGGAGAATATTGCCTGTATCTGCTCAGGAGGGATGCTGGCCAAGGCCTTGTCGAGCAGCGGCGCCAACGGCGCCCAGTCTTTGCGCACGCCATAGCTTTGGCTGTTGGCGATGTCGTAGGTGGTGTTGACCGTGAGGTTCGACAGGCCACTGCGGCTGGCCAGGTAGGTGTTGATGCCGATCACCCCGATATAGGCGTCGGCCGTCCCGATTGAAACCGCCAGCAGGCCTTCGACCGGGGTATCGACATACACCGGCTCTGCGTCGGGCACTTCGGCAAGAAACGCCTGGCTGGACGAATACGATTTCACCAGTGCCACGCGACGACCGCTCAATGCGGCAACGCCGGGCAGGCGGGCGGCATCTGCCCTCGTCATGACCACGCTGGGTGTGGGCAGATAGGGTTTGGAAAATGCCAGAAAAGCATCGCGTTCGGGGCGGTATGCGGCGGTGGTGACGAGATCGATTTCGCGCTGGCGGACAGCCTCCAGCATTTGCGTCCAGCTCAAACCTGGCACCAGCTTCAGTTCGATACCCAGTTGCCGGGCCACCAGCGCAGTGATTTCGGCCGAAATGCCCGCCGGCTTTCCTTGGTCGTCAACAAAGGCGTAAGGGGCATACGACGGATCGACGCCGATACGCACCACCGGGTGCCGGGCCAGCCAGGCGCGCTCTCCGTCATTCAGTTGCAAGGAGGGCAGCTCAGCGGTGGGCGGTGGTGTTTGCGCCCAGGCGCTGGCGAAGCTGCCAGCAAACACGATGGCGATGCACACCAGGCCGAGAGCGGCGCTGTTGCGCACCAACCCGTATCCGGACCGGGCCCCTTTGAGAATGGCGACGGATCGCGGCCACATGGGTACCAAAACCCGGTCAGGTTTCGCTGGTTTGGAGCAACTGGGAAAGCCGCAAGACCAGGTCTTCGGACACCCGCTCTTTGTGCAGCAGGGCTTCGATACGCAGGGTGTGGGCCTGCTGGATCAGCTCGCTGCTGATGTGGCCGGACACAATGGCGATGGGCAGGTCGGCGCGGATCGATTGCACCTGGCGTGCCAGCTCCAGACCTGACATGCCGGGCATGTTGAAGTCGGTCAACAGGAGATCAAAATCCTTGGGGCATTTCTGCAGGGCGGCCAAAGCCAGTGCGGGGTCGGTGAACGGGGTCACCCGAAAGCCCGCGCGCGCCAAGATCGCCTCGAGCAACAAGGTGATGGGTGAATCGTCATCCACCAGGAGCACGTGAGGTGATCCGGTCAACGGTGGTGTGATTTCGGGCTTCCGGGCGACCGGTTGGTGGAAGTCGGATTGGTCGACGAGCGGAAAATAGAGGTGAAAGGTGGTGCCCACATCGGGTTGGCTCTCGACGGTGATGGCGCCGTGGTGGGCGACCACGATGCTGCGCACGGCGGAGAGACCCAGCCCAGTGCCTTGGCCCACGGGCTTGGTGGTGAAAAAAGGATCGAAGATGCGCTGGCGCACCGCTTCGCTCATGCCGCAGCCGTTGTCCGAAATCCAGAGGTGGGCAAATGGCCCTGGGGCGAGGTTCGGTGGCTTGGCCGTGTCGGTCGATGCGAAGTTGCAGATCTCAAGTCGGGTATCAATGCGCGCTGATTTGGCGGGTGCAGCGTGCCAGGCATTGGTGTAGATGTTGAGCAGCACCTGCTGCAGCTGGGTGTTGTCTGCGCGCACCAGCACCGGTTGGTTAGGGAGGTGTGTTTTGAATGCGATGGTCGTGGGCAGAGTCGCTTGTGCAATGGCCAGGGTCTCATGCACCGCATCTTGAACCGCGATGTCGGCCAGCGCGGTGGACTGGGGGCGGCTGAAGCTGACAATGCGCTGCACCACCTCGCGTGCACGCCGGCCAGCCTTCTGGATCTGTCCCAGGTATTCCGCGGCCGGGCCGTCAGGCGCAATTTCTTCCCGCATCAGCGTGGAGAAACCCAGTATCGCGGCCACGATGTTGTTGAAGTCATGGGCGATACCGCTGGCAAGGGTGCCCACCGCCTGCAGTTTTTGTGTCTCCCGGAGTTGCGCCTCGAGCTCTCCACGCTGGCGTTCGGCCAGTTTGCGCTCGGTGATATCGGTCTGAATGGTGACGTATTTGTCTGGCGGCCCCTGGGTGGTGGCAAAAGGCACCACGGTGGTTTCAACCCAGAACAGGGCGCCTTCCCTGGTGCGGTTGCACCACTCGCCTTTCCACATCTGACCGGCTTGAACCGTGCGCCACAGTGCCCGGTATTCCGTTGCGTCATGCTGGTCCGAACGGAGCACCAGGTGGGTTTTTCCAATCAGTTCGTCGCGTCTGTAGCCCGAAGTGGCACACAGGCCATCGTTGACGTAGGTGATGACGCCCTCGGCATCGGTCATGGAGAGCAGGGCGTGTGCATCCATGGCGGCTTGCAAAGTGGCAGCGTCGGCCTGGGATTGCAGCAACGTTGCTTGCGCCTGCTTTTGTGCGCTGAGATCGCGCAGGGTGATGTTGGCGATTTGTTGGTGCTCAGGCGTCGAATACACCACGCTGCTGATCTCGACAGGAAAATGCGCTCCGTTGGCTCGAATGGCGGTGACTTCCCCCCGTGTTCGGCCGGTGGCATCGCGTTCGGCGATCAAGGTGGCCAGACGGGGGTCGGACTGGTCATAGAACCGTTTGCTGTCCGCGTTGACGAATGCCTCCAATGAGAGCCCAAATCCTTCGCAGGCGGCGCGGTTCACCCAAAGAATGCGGTGCAGGATGGGGTCAGCCTCCAGGATCATGTCCATGCTGTTTTCGGCCAGCGCCTTGAACCGCGCTTTGCTGGCATGCAGGTTGCGGGTCAGCGTGCGCATTTCCAGCGAACGCTTCTCCAGCTTCCTCACCAGGGTGGCGTTGTAGGCGACCTGTGTTTCTTCCAGCGGCTCGTTGCCTGGGGCAGTTGCAGGCAGGCTGCCGTTCTTGGCTTTCTCGATGACCTGGTTGACCACCGCAACAAACGCGTCGGCCTCCATGGGTTTGACGATAAAGGCGTCGGCGCCCAGCTGGAGGGCCAGGCGCTGGTCGTCGGAGTCGGTGTAGGTCGCGGTGTAGACGATGCTGGGAATGTGTTTGAGCGCCGGATCGGTTTTCCATTGGCGCAGCAAGGTGTAGCCATCCATTTCAGGCATCAGCAGGTCGGTGATCAGAAGCGCTGGCCGGGATGTCTGCGCATGTGCCAGCGCTTCGAGGCCGTGACGGGCTTCGTCCACTGCATAGCCATTGCTCTGCAGCACCTGGCGCAACAAATACAGGTTGGCCTCGTTGTCATCGACAACCAAAACGCGTTTCATGCATCTCCATGATCAAACTTCTCAGCGGGTCTGGATGATCAAACGCTGACGTTCACTTATGTAAACATTGTGACGCATTTCGGAGGATTTTTTGACGCCGGAATTTACCCTTCGTCGGAAGGCCGCCACGCGCCAATGCCAATGACTGCGCGGCTTCTGCTGGAGGCGCAGTTCTAGTGGGCGGCTTTTGCGATGCTCGCCGCGTCCACCTGGAAGAAGGCCCGCAGGGCCGCCCGGGTGTCGCTGCGGCCAAAGCCGTCGGTGCCCAGTGTGGTGTACGCGCGATCCGCTGGCAACCAGGCGCGCACGCTCTCGGGCACGGCGCGCACATAGTCGGTGGCAGCGATGATCCGGCCTTGGCTGTCTGCGAGTTGTTCGGCTATATAGGCTTGGCCCGAAGCGCAGGCAGCGCCGTCGCGCGCCAGTTCGCTCCAGCTGGTCACGCTGAACACGTGCACTTCAAAGCCTTCTTGCGCCAGTTGCTCGGCGGCCATCACGACCTCGGTGAGGATGGCGCCGGAGCCCATCAGCGTGACCGCTTTGGCGGACTTGCCTTCAGTTGGCGTGTAGACCTCCAGCTTGTAGCAACCGCGAATCACGCCTTCTGCTGCGCCAGCCGGCAAGCTGGGTTGCGCGTAGTTGGCGTTCATCATGGTGACGTAATAGAACACGTCTTTCTGCTCCACCAGCATCTCGCGCATGCCGTGGTCGATGATGACGGCCAGCTCGCCCGCGTAGGCCGGGTCGTAGGCTTTGCAATTGGGAATGGTGGCGGCGATCAGGTGGCTGGTGCCGTCCTGGTGTTGCAGGCCTTCGCCGCTCAGGGTGGTGCGCCCCGAGGTGGCGCCGAGCAGGAAGCCCCGGGCGCGCTGGTCGGCGGCGGCCCAGATCTGGTCGCCCACGCGCTGGAAGCCGAACATCGAGTAGTAGATGTAGAAAGGCAGCATGGCCATGCCGTGCACGCTGTAGCTGGTGGCCGCGGCCGTCCAGCTCGCGAGCGCGCCGGCCTCCGAGATGCCTTCTTCCAGAATCTGGCCGTCCATGGCTTCTCGGTAGCTCAGCACCGAGCCGATGTCTTCGGGCGCGTAGCGCTGACCCTGGCTGGAATAAATGCCCACCTGCTTGAACAGGTTGGCCATGCCGAAGGTGCGCGCCTCGTCGGCCACGATGGGCACGATGCGCGGGCCCAGTTCCGAGTCCTTGAGCAGGGTGCCCAGCATGCGCACAAAGGCCATGGTGGTGCTCATCTCCTTGCCTTCGGCCTGCAGGGCGAAGTTGGCGTATTGGGTCACGGGCGGCACGTTCACGACCTGGGCGGCCGTGTGCCTTTTGGGCACAAAACCGCCCAGTTGCTGGCGCCGCTGATGCAGGTACAACATCTCGGCGCTGTCGTCACCTGGTTTGTAAAAGTCCAGGTTCTTCGCCTGCTCGTCGGTCAAGGGCAGGTTGAAGCGGTTGCGAAACGTGATGAGGTCGGTTTCGTCGAATTTCTTGTGGCTGTGCGTGGTCATCTTGCCCTGACCGGCCGTGCCCATGCCGTAGCCCTTTTTGGTCTGGGCGAGGATCACCGTGGGCTGGCCTTGGTGGGCCGCCGCGGCCGCGTAGGCGGCGTGGATTTTCACGAGATCGTGGCCGCCGCGTTTCAGGCGGTCGATCTGCTCGTCGGTCATGCCCTGGGCGAGGCGCTGCAGCGCTTCGTTCTGGCCAAAGAAGTTGTCGCGGTTGAAGCGGCCGTCTTTGGCGGCGAAGGTTTGCATCTGGCCGTCGACCGTGTTGGCGAAGGCGCGGGTGAGGGCGCCCGTGGTGTCGCGGGCAAAGAGGCCGTCCCAGTCGGAGCCCCACACGAGTTTGATCACGTTCCAGCCCGCGCCGGCGAAGAGTTTTTCCAGCTCGTCGATGATGCGGCCGTTGCCGCGCACCGGGCCGTCGAGGCGCTGCAGGTTGCAGTTGACCACCCAGACCAGGTTGTCCAGCCCCTCGCGAGCGGCGAGCGTCAAAGCGCTCATGCTCTCGGGCTCGTCCATCTCGCCGTCGCCGAACACGCCCCACACCTTGCGGCCTTCGCAGTTGAGCAACTGGCGGTGCGAGAGGTAGCGCATGAAGCGCGCGTGGTAAATCGAGCTGATGGGGCCGATGCCCATGGAGCCGGTGGGGAACTGCCAGAAATCGGGCATCAGATACGGATGCGGGTAGCTGCACAGGCCACGCGCCAGGCCGCTGTCGGCGGCGGTTTCGGGCGCTTGTGCGGCGCCCGCCAAAGCGGCAGGCGAAGTGAGCTCTTGCCGGTAATGCAGCAGGTCGTCGGCGGTCAGGCGGCCTTCGAGGTAGGCGCGGGCGTAGACGCCGGGTGCACTGTGTGGCTGGTAGAAGACCAGATCCCCGAGGTGGTTTTCATGGCGGCCATGGAAAAAGTGGTTGTTGCCCACCTCAAACAGATCGGCCGCGCTGGCGTAGCTGGCGATGTGACCGCCCAGTTCGCCATAGGCCTGGTTGGCCTTGACGACCATGGCCAGCGCGTTCCAGCGCATGAGCGAACCCAGCCGCTCTTCGATTTCCAGATCGCCGGGGAACACGGGTTGCTGGTCAACCGCAATGGTGTTGACGTAAGGCGTGTTCAGCTCGGGCTGCCAGCCCACGCGTTGTGCCCGTGCCAGCCGCGCCATCTCGTCGAGCATGAAGCGTGCGCGTTCTGGCCCTTGTGAGGCCAGTAACGCGGCAAACGCTTCGCGCCACTCCGCTGTTTCGGAGGGGTCGGCATCGCCTTCTGGGGTGTTGAGATAACGGGCTTGGGCTGCGTCGGTCATGGGTAACTGTAGGGCTTTGCTGGCGAAATGTGCGTTTGAAATGTGATCGAATTTGCTCTGTAAACCGCATAAACTGCTTCAAATTGTCTTTATGAAGGTGTTTATGTCTTTGGATGTGATTGATGTCCGTATATTGGCCGAATTGCAGCAAGATGGATCGCTCAGCAATGTGGAACTGGCGCGCCGGGTGAACCTGTCGCCTTCGCCTTGTCTGGTGCGGGTCAAAGCACTGGAGACCCAGGGGGTGATCCAGCGCTATGTGGCGCTGGCCGACCCCAAGGCTTTGGGGCTGGGCCTCAACGTGTTCATCTCGATCAGCCTCAAGCAGCAATCCAAAGAGGCGCTGGCCGATTTCGAAACCCGCATTGCCGAACACGAAGAAGTGATGGAGTGCTATTTGATGTCGGGCGACAGCGACTATTTGATTCGCGTGGCCGTGGCCGACATCGGGGCACTGGAGCGTTTCATTCTTGATCAGCTGTCGCCCATGCAGGGCGTGGAGAAGATCCGCTCCAGCTTTGCGCTCAAGCAGGTGCGCTACAAGACGGCGCTGCCGCTGCCGGCGGTGTTGCCGGCGCGCTGACCGTTCCCTTGACCATTCCGCTGACCGCGCCCATGGCCGTGACCAGGTCGAGCGCCTGCTCGATGTCGGCCACGATGTCGCCCAGGTCTTCCAGACCGATCGACAAACGCACCAGGCCTTCGCTGATGCCGTGGGCCGCGCGCTCCTCGGGCGTGTAGGTGGAGTGGGTCATGCTGGCCGGATGCTGGGCCAGGCTTTCGGCGTCGCCCAGGCTGACCGCACGCGTGATGAGGTTCAGTGCGTCCATGAAGCACACGCCGGCTTCCAGCCCGCCGTGCAGCTCAAACGCCACCATGCCGCCGAACTGGCTCATCTGGCGCTTGGCCAGCTCGTGCTGGGGGAAGCTGGGCAGGCCAGGGAAGTGCACGGCGCTGGTGGCGGGGTGGCGCTCCAGCAGCTCGGCAATGGCCTGGGCGTTCTGGCAATGGCGGTCCATGCGCAGCGTGAGCGTCTTCAAGCCGCGCATCACCTGCTGTGCGTCGGGTGCGCTCATCACGGCGCCGGTCATGTCTTTCAGGCCATAGAGCCGCACGTGTTTCGCCAGCTCGGCGTCGGCAAAGATGGCAGCGCCGGCCGTCAGGTCGCCGTGGCCGCCCAGGTATTTGGTCATGGAGTGCACGCTCACATCGGCGCCCAGCACCAGGGGCTGTTGCAGGTAGGGCGTGCAGTAGGTGTTGTCGACCACCAGCTTGGCGCCGCCGGCGTGGGCAATCCTGGCCACGGCTGCGATGTCGGCCAGGCGCATGTTGGGGTTGGCCGGGGATTCGCAGTAGACGACCTTGGTCTGGGAGCTCATGGCCTGTTGCAGCTGGGCCGGATCGCGCATGTCGACATGGCGCACCTTCACGCCAAACTTGGTCAGTCCGTGGGACATGAAAGAAAAGGTGCAGCCGTACAGGGTGAGGTCGGCCAGCACCTCGTCGCCCGGTGCCAGCATGGACCACAACGTGGCCGTGATCGCGCCCATGCCTGAACCGAACACCACGGCGCCCGCCCCTTGTTCCAGGCTGGCCAGCCGACCTTCGAGCAGGGCCAGGGTGGGGTTGGCGATGCGCGTGTAGAAGTAACCCGATTCTTCACCGCTGAAGCAGCGGGCACCGTAGCCGGTGTCGGGAAAGGCGAACGTGGCCGAGGTGTACAGCGGCGGCACCAGCGCGCCTTGGTGGTCCAAAGGGTCGTAACCGTGGTGGATGGCGCGGGTGCTGAATCCGCCGGATGTGCGTTGGCTCATGTCAGGTTCCTCAAGGGGTTTGGGGCTGGGATGCCTGAAATTCTGAACCTTGGACCGGGGTAATATTTCGCTGAAATTCACCTAAATTGCGGTAATTAGGGTAAAAATTACCTTTCTGTGTCTACTTTTTGAATATTAAGACCTCTATGCCCATCACCCCCGACGCCATCGATCGCCAGCTGCTCACCGCCCTGCAAAAGAACGGCCGCACCACCGTGGGCGAACTGGCCGAGCTGGTGTCGCTTTCCCAGTCGCCATGTTGGCGCCGCGTGCGCCAGCTGGAAGACAGCGGCATCATTGCGGGCTACCACGCGCGGCTGGACCGCAAGCTGCTGGGCTACGGTGTGCTTGGTTTTGTGCACCTCGCCATGGCCGACCACACCCTGGAAAAGGCCGATGCTTTCGAGCGCGAGGTGGTGGCGCTGCCGCAGATCCTGTCGTGTCACAACCTTTCGGGCCGGTTCGATTACCAGCTGGAAGTGGTGGCCCGCGATCTGGAAGCCTTCGCGGAATTCGTGCGCAACAACATCCGGGGCTTGCCGGGCGTGCGCGAGATCTCGACCAGCTTCTCGCTCAAGGAGGTGAAGCGTTCCAACGAAGTGCCGGTCAAATGAGCCGGCTGACCCAGATGGCCGTCAGCGTCGACAATGTTGGTCACGCGCTCAGTCGGCCCCACGTTTTCATAGAACTCACATGCTGAAATACCTCACCGTCCCCGTCACCCCGTTTGCCCAGAACTGCTCCATCGTCTGGTGCGACCAGACCATGGACGCCGCCATCATCGATCCCGGTGGCGATCTCGATCGCCTGCAGGCCGAGATCAAGCGGCTGGGCGTGACGCTCAAAGCGATCTGGCTCACCCATGCCCACATCGACCACGCCGGCGGCACGGCAGAGCTCGCGGAACGCCTGAACCTGCCCATCATCGGCCCACACCCTGGCGACCAGTTCTGGATCGACGGCATGGTGCAGCAAGGCAAGATGTTTGGCTTTCCCCACTGCGAACCTTTCACGCCCACGCGCTGGCTGGCCGATGGTGATGTGGTGCAAATTGGGCAGAGCCAGTTGAACGTGCGCCACTGCCCCGGCCACACGCCCGGCCATGTGGTGTTCCATTCCCCCGAGGCCAAGCGCGCCTTCGTGGGCGATGTGCTCTTCGCCGGCGGCATCGGCCGCACCGATTTCCCCCAAGGCAACCAGGCGCAGTTGGTCAGCAGCATCCGGGAGCGCCTGTGGCCCATGGGCGATGACACGGTGTTCATTCCGGGCCATGGCCCGGAAAGCACGTTTGGGGAAGAGCGGCAGTTCAATCCGTATGTTCGGGCGCCCTGATTGCTTCTTGCGATCGAGATGGAGGACTCATCCTCGTCGAGGAACGATGTCGAGCAAACCCATTTGACTTGCCTCGAAAACCGCTTCTGAGCGAGATCGCACGGAGAGTTTCTCGTAGATGTGCTTTATGTGGGTATGCACCGTATTCACACTGACTCCCTCAAGGCCACCGATCTCGGCGTAGCTGAACCCTTGGGCAATGCGGGTCAGCACAATCAACTCTTTGGGGGTGAGGTGCGTCAGTCCCTGGACTGGGGAGAAGGCTGGTTTGTCTACCTTGGGTCGAAAGCGCTTGAGTACAAGGCGTGCGATATTCGGCGTGATAGGTGAGCCTCCAGCGTGGAGCTCTCGGATACGGTCGCAAATTTCACCATGGAGGCTGTCTTTGAGTAGGTAGCCTGCCGCGCCGGCTTCAAGAGATCGCACCACATGCTGCTCGTCTTCATACAGGGTGATCACCATCACGGCTGTCTTTGGGCAGCGCTGCGCACAGTATGAAATGACCGCGAGACCTGGTAAATCAGGTAGGCCCAAGTCACAAAGCAGCACGTCGGGTTGATGCCCTTGCAACCAAGTCAGCGCCGAGCGGCCATCAGCGAAGCTGCCCACCAATAGCAGATCGCTCGATGCTTGTATGGCCGACTCAAAGCGATCCATGCAAGCCTCATCGTCCTCCACGATGGCCACGGAAATGGGGCTGGACGAGGTTGTCATATAGGGTGTTCATCATAGATAGATCTGTCTGTGCAGGCTCACCCGAATAGGTGATATTCGCCCGGCGAAGGCAAATACTTCAGGCCCACTCAGCGCGTCGGCCTTCGGTTGAAGTACAAAGCAGACACTGCCCTACTGGCGGGAGGCCCAAATGCATCTCAGAACGTTGTCGGCATTGCTGTTTTGCTTTCTGATGTCTCACGTGCATGCGCAGCCGAATGCGAACGAACTGGCATTGGGTGTGGTCGTTGTCGACCGCGCGATCTTGGAGATGAATGGTCGATCAAAAGAGGTCAAATTGCCTGACGCGTGGGCTCAGTCTGGGCGAATGGGGCAAGCAACCTACACTTTGACGCTGACCATGAGTGATAAACCTCGTGAGGCGTGGGCAATATATTTTCCAAGGATTGGCAACAGGTTTGAAGTCACGGTCAATGGCCATCAGGTTGGGAAGATCGGAGCGATCAGTGACTTGTCGACTGATTCCGCCTTGCGCCCGCACTACTTTCGGGTGTCGGATTCGCTGCTTCAGTCTGGCGCGAATCAAATTCACGTTTTTCTAGAAGGCGAGCGGAATCGATACGCTGGGCTCTCGCGGGTTCACCTGGGACCAGACCGACTGCTTCGCTTGGACTACGAATGGCGTTACAACCATCAGGTAGGGGGAGCCGTCGCCCTGACCATCGTTTATGTGGTGTGCAGCTTGTTGGCCCTTGTGCTCAGCTTAGCCCTGCGGCAAGTGAGCGATCTGCTGTTTGCGTTGGCGACCGCATTTGGCGCTTTTCGCACTTGGACCACGCTTCTAGAAACCCCGCCGTTTGATTACCACTGGTGGGCTTGGGCCGTGGATATGAGCTACGCCGCCTCCATGGCGTGCATATACGCCTTCTATGTCAGAGCAATGGGGCTGAACACACGAAGGTGGGATACAGCGGGCGGTTTCTATGTTGCCGTAGCTCTGGTGATGGTGACTTGGCACAGCCAAGCCGAGAGGTCAGACATCCGCTCGATTTGGTTAACGTTTTGTTTGGCCTACGGCGTCTTTCTGCTTGTCGTCGTTGTGCACCAGTGGTGGCGCCACAAAACCCTCACCACAACCGTGTTGGCCGTGGCATCAGTGGTGGCCGCTGGCTTCGGTGTTGTCGACTACCTGCGAGTCTTCAATCATCAAGATGGCTATGGAGGGACCCCATTGCTTCGTTTCACTGCTGCATGCTTTGTGGTGGCGATGGTCTTCGTGGTAGCAGACCGACTGATCACAAGCTTGCGCCAGGAGCGGGCTTTGCGAATTTCAATAGATAAAGAGGCTGAGATGTTAAGGCTGGAGCTCGCCTCTCAGTATGAGCAACAAGCGATAACCCATGCGGAGACTGCCCGAACCCAGGAGCGCCAACGCATCGTGCAGGATTTGCACGACGGAATGGGCCTGCAGTTGACCGGTCTTTTGGGGCTGGTCGAAAAAGACACCCTTGATCTGGGTGAGGTTCAAAGTGAGGTGCGACACACCATCGAGCAACTGCGCACCTTGGTGGACGGCTCCGAAACCTTTGACGGAACCTTGGCGGAATTGTTGGGACACATTCGGCACCGAATCGAAACTCGTCTGCGAAGGCAATCCATTGCGCTGGAATGGCAGGTTCGCGGAAGTGCTGAGTGGGTCGATACGGCGATCGACCCTATCGCTGCGCTGAACCTGCAGCACTTGATGTTTGAGCTTTGTACCAACGTGCTCAAGCATTCCGGAGCAAGAACCGTGACGGTGATATGCGAATTAGGCGTGCAAGCAGGTGATCTCACAAGATTTCACGTTTGCTTTGAAGACGACGGTCGTCAACCGCGAGGGACGATTGGGCGGACATCCGCTGGACAACGATCCATTGAACGCCGTGTCCGGCAACTGCAGGGCGAAATTGCAGTTGACCATCCCGGTGGGGAGGGTTGGCGCAACAGCCTGTCTTTTTCCTTCTCAAACCTGGTGTTGAAGCTCGCTGAGTGAGCCCGATAGGGCATGAGCGAGATCCGCGCATGTCCGAAGCTCCCTCAACTGAGATCGCCGCTCCGCGTGCTTGTAAGCGTGCTATGCCAAAGGCCGCGAGAGAGGGAGGCAATCTCCAGCCGATAAAAAGTGGCTCGGATCACCTGAATTGGTGATGTCCCGAAGGACAAGTGGAGGGAGTATTGGCGCAGCAGAGGCATTTCCATTTCATGCGGTGATCTGAGCTTGGAACACCAAGCACCAGCCTCATTTCTGGATATTCAGTACCAATTTATCTGACCAGGGAAAAAGCATGCAAAGCCTTGAGGTCCGTCAGCCCAGCGAATGCCTTCTCAGCAGCGCTTCATTGCGAAATGGATGGGAATTGACTCAGAGCGCAATACTGGGCGCACGAGTTCAATCAGCCGAGTCAATATCGCTTCCAACGACCTTCCCTGCAGAGATTGAAGGCCTGACTGCACAGCCAGTCAATTGCCGCTTGGCAAACCACGCATTTCGAGTGGATCTATCTAATGGAAGCTCTTGGCATTTGATGTTCAAAGGCAATTGCTTCTACGTAAATGCCAGCTCAGGGGTCGACCATTCGAGTACCAACTTTTTCCCGGTGGCTGCAGCGAAGTTTGAGGAGCGGAAGGATTTCTATATCTCAACCGGGAAAGCACTGGAGAAGTGGAGAAGCTCGATATTAGCGACCAATGAAGCATTCATATTTTCATTGAAGAAAAGTGGATGTCTCTGAAGGAGCTACCTTGAATAGCCGGCAACAGAGTGAATTTTCGAAAAAGAGGGACATTGCCATGCAAAAAAATATGATTTCAACCTTCCGGGGGCGGTAATACTTGCTCTAGGCATGCTTTTATCAGCTTGTGGCGGGGGCCAAGAGTCGGACGGATCCAGTGGTGCATCGGAAGGTGCAACCCAATGCATTTCGTTGAAGCGCCCCGCAAACAGCTGGGCGCTAATGAAAAATACCTGCAATTACGATATTGAGGTGGCATGGTGTTATCAAGGCGGCGACTGTAAATACGGGAATTGGGGAGTATCAAATCAAGGGACCGTTTTGGCAGGAGCCGAAAGAAGTGCCAGCACACTTACCAGCAGGAGCAGTCGATTGAGTATTCATTACATAGCTTGCAAGGGGCGGAATAGTTACCCAGTCGACACCAGTGCCACATCTGGTTATTGCAAGTACTGAGAAGGTGGTCGTTGGATATTTGCGAAAACTATAGGCTCCCTGCGTAGGGGCATAAAAATGCACGAATAGGAAGCGATCTTGATCCCAATATTTGGGGCCGCGTGGGCTGAGTCATATCTAAATAGGCAAACCATGGGCTTCAATCAAACGACTCAGAATGAATGCATAAGTTCATGGGCGGGAAAGGCCAGTTTCGCCCGCAGAAATGTGAGATGGATACCCATTTCATTCGATCAGAACACGTTGTCGGGGGTGGGGATGACCTCCGGTACAGAGACGAACCCCGACGAAGACACATCAACTCTTTTCTTGAAAGACTGTCATGAACTCGAATTTCAAATACCGCATCCCCCTGGGTATCGCCGGGCTGCTGGCCACCTTCCTTTCTGGTTGCGGAGGTGGCGCGACTCAAAGCGACATGGCGGCGAGCCGAGTCAAGTCAACGCAGCTTGCCTCTCCAGCAGGAGCCGGGTCAGAGAGTGGTGTTTCACCCGTTGCGCTCCCTGCCGATTTCGGGATCCCTCAATCACCCGCCCAAATTGAGGCCATGGCCAAAATTTTGAGCCCCTATTTTGGTTCTGGAGGCGCCCTGAGATCGGAGGCTCTGCTCAATACGACCAAGGGTGTGGTCTTGCCGAAAGCGGCGCCATACCCCAAGCCCGTCTATCGCTTTCTGAATAGCCGCACGGGCGTTCATTTCTACACCATCACGGAATCTGAGCGCGACTACATCATCGCCAATTTCCCCTGGTTCAATCTTGAGGGCGCTGGGTTTTATGCGCAGCAAGGGCCTGTTTCTGGCCTGAGTCCGGTGTACCGCTTTGACAACCTGGTCACCGGAACGCACTTCTACACCATCAGTGAGGCCGAGAAAGACAAGGTGGTCGCTGACTACCCGGCGATCTTCAGGTTGAGTGGCCCGGGCTTGTGGGCCAGCGCTGCACCCGCGCCAGGGTGGGTGCCGATGCACCGGTTTTTCAACCGCTCCACCGGCACCCATTTCTACACCGCCAATGAGGTGGAGCGCCAGAAAGTGGTGGCGAACATGCCGACCATGAATTACGACGGCATAGGCTACTACGTGCGGACGAATGACGGTCCCGTGCTCACCGGCGTGGTCGCGGTAAATGGCCCTGTGCAAAACGCGGTGGTCTGCCTGGATGTGAACCTGAACAACGCTTGTGATGGCAACGAAAAACAGTCGGCCAAAACCGGTACCAACGGGGTGTATGACATTTCCTTCCCTCGAGATGAAGTGTCCGAAGCGACCCAGGCGGCTTCGCCTTTGATTGCCGTGATGGTCCCCGGCCTGGCGAACAATCCCAACACCACACTCGATATCGATCTCGGTTTGGGGGATGGCCCACAGGTGACCCACGCAGGGTTTGTGATGCGTCAGGTGCCGGGCAAGACGGGGCCGATCAACCCGCTCACAACCTTGGTGGCCGCTGGTGTCGCGGGGGGCATGACCGAGGCGACCGCGCGAGGCAATGTGGCGATTCAGCTGGCGATCGCTGAAGCGAAGATCGACAACTACCAGGATGATTCACCCATCCACGTCGGAGGGCTGACCGACAACGCCCGACTGATGGCTGGGGTGACCCAAGGCGTACTGGAAGATGGCATACCTTTGGAGGTGGGCGATCAGAATGCCTCCAGCGCGGAACAGCAGGGTGATTTGCGTAGCCTGCGGTACACCATGAATGGCTACCTCAGCTATCTGGATTTTTTGCTGCCAGCCAAAGCCGCAGGCACCCCGGGAATCACATTGCTGGACCGCCGGCTCACCTTTGTAGCGGGTTCGTCAGTGAATGCGGATGACTACAACCAAGCCTACCTGACCGATGCCGGGTGGCTGCGTTGCGACTACTTCGTGCCGATTCAAGCGACCCTGGGTGTGCCCAGTCGCAGCACCTTTTGCAACGCACAGCGTGCGGTAGGGGCGCGTTCGTATGCGAGTGTTGCAGGGAGGCCGATGGCTGAGGTGGTGACGCAGTTGCAGTCAGACCCATTGAACTTCATCAATACGGGTGGGCTGTCTACGGGCAACTTGCTTGCGGCATTGGGCAACGCACAGTTTCCATCAGGCAGCAGCGTGCGTTTGGGCACTTCATTGAACTTGAACCAACCGATTTACATCAACAGCATCAACACAGACGGCAGGCCACAAATCGAAGCCACCACGCTGGAGGCGCTTATCGCGGCCTGGCCAGCGGCGAGCGTGAACCTCAGCAATGGCGGCGGCACCCTGAGCCTGGGCTTGGGCAGCGGAGACTTCAAAAACCTGCGTGTGGCATTCACTGGAATCACCAGTGCAGCGGGTGGCTCAGTGCAGTTCTATGAATGCGACCTTGATTCGAATCAGCAAAATCCCTCGAGTTGCATCGCCACCAGTGCAGGCAGTTACGCCATCCAGACCATTCAAGGGGCCCGGGTGATGAGCTTTGCCGGCCATGCAGAAACCGTGATGAGCCACGTTCGCCACTATGTCGAGGTGAAAGCCGACCACCAGGCCAACAGTGTCATCGGCTCGGGGGATTGGGTGTTCCTGGCCCGGCAACTGAAGCCACACATCAGCTCTAACCAGTCTGAAAACAAGCGCCTGAACCGCACGGGCTGGTCGGCAATGAAGGCACAGTTGGGCTTGTAGGTGTACAGGTGGCGCACCACAGAAGTGGTTCGAGGGATGCTGTCGGCGCACGGGTTGCAGTCTGATCGCTGAAATACGGGTGGGCCAAGCTGGCCAGTGTCAAGCAGTCTGCAGTTCCAGATCGTTGGTGTCGATGATTGGCAACTGCCGACCGCGTTTGGCGCAGAGGTCGCATCCCTCTGGAGTCTTTTGGTCGAAAAAAAGCCCGCCCGCGAGATGCGGTGCGGGCTTTCAATCGAGCCGGTGAAAGGCTTGATCAGGGAGCTCGGAGCAGTCGAATGGCCGAGCTGGCGTTGCGGCTCAGGCCGGCAATGTTGCCGCTAGAGAAAGTTGCCGGCAGGGAGCGGTTGGTTTGGGCGTTGTATTCAATCGGTGTAGACGTCCAGGTCGAATTGGCAATCTGGCCTGGGAACGCATCGGTGTCGTTCGCTGCGTTGGTCTTTCTGCAATCCGCCAAAGAACCCAGCTCCTTGATCTGGCCTAACGCCGCCACCCGCTCTCAGCGAGTTTTGTGTGCCGCTGCCATGGCGTTCAGGTCGTTACGTGGTTGCCGCTCCAGGGTTGGCACTTTTGGCACCGGCGCGATATCCCTATCGCACCTGGAAGAACTGGGCGAAAGGGTCTGTTAACCCGGTGCCTGTATCGCCAGCACCGTAAACCAGCAGAAGGCGGCGGTGTACAGCCCGGCGAGCGTCCAGGTCACAGAGCCAGGGGAGCGGTCAATCCGGCCCTTGATGGCACGGTACATCCGGACATCGACCTCGCCGATGGGAATGCTGATCAGAAACGCTGCCGCGATGACCACATAAAACTGGGTGGCCACGGGCCGATCACCCATCAGCTCGTAAAGCGTTTTGATGACTGGCACGTGGCACAGATACAGTGCGTAACTGTATGAGCCAAGCTTGTCGCCCAGGTAGTTGAGTGCGGCCTTGGAACGGAGGAAATCCACACCTTTGAACTGGGTCAAGCTGTGAACAATGAGGGCTGAGCCTATGCCCATGCCCCAACGCACACCCACGACACTGTGCGATGCGCCGGCAATGAATACGGCGTAGGCAATGAGCGCAGCAAGGATGGGGTGGGGGCTGACCCGCTTGAGCACCAGCGGAAACAGCATCCCCAAGGCAAAGCTCACGTTGAGCGACACCAGTGGCAAGGTGTAGGGATGAAAAACATTCACGGCCGGGTTGTCTGGGGCCACGATGTTGTTCACCAGTATCAGCGCCAGCCAGCCGATCAGGAACGAGCTGGCCTGTGCCGTCTTCTTGAACAGAATCAAGAGGAAGACAAACATGTAGAACATGATCTCAAAGACCAGAGTCCATTCAATGCCCAATGGATAGCTGGTCTTCCCATACGGGAACAAGGTCATTGCGTGCAGGTCAAGCAAAGCGCGCGCAGGCGAAACGAAGCTGGCGAGCACCACCAGTGCAACCACGAGAAAGAATGCCGGGTAAATGCGGCCGATTCGATGCAGGAGAAACTGGGGCGCTGTCGATTTCGTCATGGCCGAGGCCATCAGGCTGCCCGACAGCGCAAAAAACAGCGAGACGCCCACCGAGCCATACCAGGTGGGAAAGCGCTCAAGCCCGTAGCTGCTTTGTTTGATCAGGTCGAGGTAGACACTGGCGTGGTAGATCAACACCATGGAAGCGGCCACAAAGCGCAGCCACTGCAGGCTGACGATCTTTTTTGAGGAGGTACGGACCCCTTCGAAGGGAGGTAGTGTCATGTGTCCTTGGTTCCTCGGGGCATTGGAAGGTGAAGCAAGACGGCGTGATTCGTCGGGGCACTGTGCGCTGGCTCGCACATATGAGCCACATGTGTCATTGGAGGCAGCGTTGGCGCTGATCAGCCCGTGATCCTACCCGAGCTGTTTGGGGTGGCTCTCGCCGAGGCTGTTGTCGATGTGCGTAGGGCCATCCCAGGCTCCGGGTAGGCCACGCCAAGGGTGGTGATCTCGCGCCTTTGAAGCGTGGTTCAGAGGCGTGCGTGGTGGCGTTGCCGCGAAGTGAAGCGGGAGTCAATCAATAATGGGCTTTCGTTTTCGCCTGACCACTTGCGCGTCAAACCGACCATGACCCCCACGCCCACTTCCGATCCCACTGCGCCCGACTCGAAACCCACCTGGGGCGAAACCCTGCGGGTGTACCTGGAGCCGGCAAGCCTGCGCATGTTGACGCTGGGCTTCTCCGCCGGTTTGCCACTGTTGCTGGTGCTGGGCACGCTGAGCTTTCGCTTGCGCGAGGCCGGTCTGGACCGCACCACCATTGGCTATCTCAGCTGGGTGGGGTTGGCTTATGGATTCAAATGGGTCTGGGCGCCGCTGGTGGACCGTTTGCCAATTCCCTTGCTCACCCGATGGTTGGGGCGGCGGCGCAGCTGGCTGCTGTTGTCGCAAGGCGCGATCATGGCCGCGCTGGTGGGCATGGCCCTGGCCGATCCACGCACCGAACTGACGCTGGTGATCTGGTGTGCGCTGGCGGTGGCGTTTGCTTCGGCCACGCAGGACATCGCGCTGGACGCCTTTCGCATCGAATCGGCAGACGCCAACCACCAGGGAGCCCTGGCCGCGACGTACCAGACCGGTTACCGCATCGCCATGATCTGGGCCGGCGCCGGGGTGTTGTGGCTCGCGGCCCGCGCTGAAGTCGTGCCTGTGGCCGATGCAGCGGCCAACGCTGTGCCGGGCGCGCTCTACCAGCAAGCCGCCTGGACCACGGCCTATCTGGTCATGGCCGCGAGCATGGTGGTCGGTGTGCTGACGGTGTTGTTCACCCGCGAGCCGGTCCGGATCGAGATGCCGCCTGCCCGCAACGCTGCCGAATGGTTGCGCAGTGCCTTGGTTGAGCCTTTTGCCGATTTCCTCAAGCGCTATGGCAAACAGGCGCTGTTGATCCTGGCGCTGATCGGTGTGTACCGCATCAGCGATGTGGTGATGGGCATCATGGCGAACCCGTTTTATGTCGATATGGGCTACACCAAAGACGAAGTGGCTGCGGTCACGAAGGTCTACGGCATCGTCATGACGCTGGTTGGCGCCTTCATTGGCGGCGCGTTGTCGCTGAGGCTGGGTGTGATGCGGGTGCTGATGCTGGGCGCGATACTGTCGGCCGCCAGCAATTTGCTGTTTGCCTGGCTGGCTGGCCATGGCCACGATGTGACGGCGTTGATTGCGGTGATTTCGGCAGACAACCTGAGCGCCGGCGTGGCCTCTGCGGCCTTCATTGCCTATTTGTCGAGTCTGACCAATGTGAAGTACTCGGCCACGCAATATGCGTTGTTCAGTTCCATGATGCTGCTGGCGCCGAAATGGTTGGCGGGGTTTTCAGGCGTGTTTGTCGATGCGCAGGGTTACGCAACCTTCTTCATCGCCACGGCACTGCTGGGTCTGCCCGTGCTGGTGCTGGTATGGCTGGCCACCAGGGCTATACCGCCGGCGGATCGGTCGCCAGAAGCGCCTTGAGCGCCCCCTTCTGAACCTTGCCCAGGGCGGTTTTGGGCAAGGCCTCAACGGCCAACCAGCGGCGTGGCTGCTTGTAGCGGGCCAGTCTTTCTTGCAGATGGGACTGGAGTGGGGCGGCCCAGCCTTCGCCCGCCGTGTTGCCAGCCGCCAAAACCACCACCGCCACCGCCACCTCGCCCCAGCGTGGATCGGCCTGGGCAATCACGGCGCATTCGCTCACCAGCGGGTGGGCAAGCAGCGCGCTTTCGATTTCGGCCGGATAAATGTTTTCGCCGCCCGAGATGATCATGTCTTTTGATCGGCCGACCACGGTGAAGCTGCCGTCGCCTGCCTGCAAAGCGAGGTCGCCCGAATGGAAAAAACCCTCTGGATCAACCGCAGGGAGGTCGGGCCAGTAGCGTTCGGCCACGTTGGGGGCGCGAATGCAGATTTCGCCCACCTCGCCCTGCGAGACGGTGGTGCCTGAGGCGTCGCAAAGCTTCACTTCAACGCCCCCGCCCGGCCAACCGCAGGTGCCCGCATGGCTTTTCGCGTGGTCTGGCGGCAGTGCGACGGAAAACGGGCCGGTTTCGGTGCTGCCATACACGTTACAAACCGGGATGCCGCGGTCATGGAAACCACTGAGGGCGGCGGTTGGCAAAACGCTGGAGCCGGCCCACACCGCACGCAAAGAAGACAGGTCGGCTGCTGGCCATCGCGGGTGTTCGTACAAGGCTTTGAGGGTCGCCGGCACTTGCAGTGTCAGCGTGGGCCGCTCGTTTTCGATGGCGGCCAGGGTTGCACCGGCATCGAAGCGCGCGTGGAGCAAAACGGTCGCGCCGACCGACAGCGCCGGCAAAGTCTGAATGCACAGGCCACCCACATGGAACAGGGGCAACACCGTGAGCACGGTGTCGCTGGCGCCCATGGCTTGTGACTGGGCGGCGATGGCCATGTTGCTCAGCAAGTTGCCCTGGGTGTGTACGGCGGCTTTGGGCAGACCGGTGGTACCCGATGTATAGACCAACAAGGCCGGGGTGTGCCAGGCGTTGTCTGGCTGGGGTTGGCCTGGCAGCGGGGCGGGTCGCTCGGAGGCGAGGGCATCGGCGGCCAGCGAGGGCACCCCGGACGACCTGGCCAAGGCGATGGAGGCCGGCGCGAGGTGGTTGTCGTGCACCAGCAGGGCCGGCGTGCAGTCGGCCATCACCGCACGCCATTCGGCAGGCGAAAGCCGGTGGTTCAGTGGCACCAGCGTGGCACCGAGCCGCGCCAGCGCAAACAGCAGAATTATTTGTGCCGGGTGATTCAGGCCCAGCCAGGACACCCGGTCACCTTGAGCAATGCCGTGGGTGGTCTGCAACTGAGAGGCGACGGCGTGGCTTCGGGCCAGCAGTTGCGCATAGGTCAGCTGAACGGGTTCACCACTGTCCAGCGCGGTGTCGCGCCACCACAGGGCACAGCCATCGGGCTGGACTTGCGCGACCCGTTCCAGCATCGCCTGGAGCGATCGGTCTGGCGGTGTAGGAGGGGGCGATGAATCGGTTGGCATTCACGTAACTTTACGCCAGCCACACGCCACAGCCATGTCCGCGCGCGACCATGGCATCACCTTTCCCAGCCGGTACACTGAAACCCATGAGCACACCCGCACCCGTTCGCCTGTTGATGATCGAAGACGATGCCCGCCTGGCACATATGGTCGTTGACTACCTGGGCCAGTCTGGCTTTGCAGTGACCCACGCCGGTGACGGCGAAGCCGGGCTGGAGCAGCTGCCGCTGGTACAGCCCGAGCTGGTGATTCTGGATCTGATGATGCCCGGCATCGACGGTCTGGAAGTGTGCCGCCGCATCCGCTCGTTGCCCGATGGCCTTGCGCGCATTCCGGTGCTGATGCTGACCGCCAAGGGCGATCCCATGGACCGCATCATTGGCCTTGAGCTGGGTGCTGACGACTACCTGCCCAAGCCCTTCGAGCCGCGCGAGTTGCTGGCCAGAGTTCGGGCCGTGTTGCGCCGGCGCGGCGAACCCGGTCAACCGGCAAACAAATCCACGCCGACCTTGCGCTTTGGCTCGCTGGAGATTGATCGCGATGCGCGAACCGTGCAGGTTGGCGAGACGGTGTGCGATCTCACCTCGTATCAATTTGACCTGCTGGTGGCGATGGCCGAGCGGGCCGGGCGTGTGCTTACCCGCGATCAGATCATGGAGGCCGTGCGCGGCCGTGAGCTGGAGGCTTTTGACCGCAGCATCGACGTGCACATTGGCCGCATCCGCAACGCCATCGAGGCCGACAGCAAAGACCCCAAACGCATCCTGACGGTGCGCGGTGTCGGCTATGTGTTTGCCAAACAGCAAGATTGATGGAACACCCCTGCCCCGCTTCGCGTGACCTCCTCAAGGGGGCGACACTGGCCGACCGGCAAAGCCGGACCGACGGTGCCCTGGAAGCGTGTCCGCACATCGGGTTTCAGGAAACGTGTTGGACGGCTTCTGCTGACCTCAGGAGGTCTTCATGATCGGCCGCCTCGGGCAGCGCCTGTATTTGCGCATCTGGCTGGCGGTGGTGGTGGCGGTGATGGTGCTGTCGGTGGTGGTCGGCTGGCTCTGGCGGGAGGCGCTGGACCGGGATCGGGAGGAACGCGACGGGCGCGTGGCGCGCGAAATTGTGTTGCGCAACAGCGTGGGGCAGGTCGTGGGTCAGGCGCCGGCCGAGGCGGTGCGGTTGCCCGGGCAAGGGCTGGAGTTTCAGGTGGTGATGAACGACGGGCAGACGCTCTATGTCGAGTTGCCGCGTGTGGGACGATCTCCTGGCGGTGTGCCGAGTCGGCGCGCCATGACCGGAACCTTTGGATTTTTGTGGACGCTGGCGCTGGTTGCGGTGGCCGTGGCGCTGGGTGCCTACCCGATCGTGCGGCGTTTGACCAAACGCCTGGAGACCTTGCAAAAAGGCGTAGACCGCTGGGGCCAGGGCGACTTGTCGACCCGGTTGCCGGAACACGGGGCCGACGAGGTGGCCCTGTTGTCGCGCCGGTTCAATCAGGCAGCGGAGCGCGTGGAGAACCTGCTCCTGTCACATAAAACCCTGCTGGCCAACGCATCACACGAACTGCGTTCGCCGTTGGCCCGCATTCGAATGGGGTTGGAATTGCTGGGCACCGACCCGGTTCACGCGCGCCAACGCCGCGAGATGGCACGCAGCATCGAAGAACTGGATCAGTTGATCGACGAAATCTTGCTTGCCAGTCGTCTGGACATGCGTGATGCCAACGATGCATCGGCGCTGGGCCCCACCGAAGAGGTCGATCTGGTGGGGTTGGCAGCCGAAGAATGCGCGCGGGTCGGCGCCGATCTGGATATAGCGCCCTCCGCATCCAGCGTCTTGGTGCAGGGCCATGCGCGTTTGCTGCGGCGTGTGTTGCGCAACCTGCTCGAAAACGCGCGCCGCTATGGGCAGTCACCGCAGGCCATCGCAGCAGGTGAAGCGGGTGAGGCGGCCATTCGCCTCACCGTGGCGTTGTTGCCTGCGTCGCCGGGCCAGGGCGCTGATGCGTGGGCAGAGGTGTGCGTTGAAGACCGTGGACCTGGTGTGCCGCCTGAGTTGAGGGAGCAGATCTTTGAAGCTTTTTACCGCTTGCCGGGGGCCAGCGAAAGAGAGGGCGGTGTGGGCCTGGGTCTGGCTTTGGTGAAGTCGATTGCCCAACGCCATGGCGGTTCGGTGCGCTGTGAAGAGCGAACGGGTGGTGGCGCGCGGTTTGTGGTCACCTTGCCGGCCCAAGCGTCAGAGTGACGCCGGCGCATGGTCGTTTTTTGGCGAATATCCCCCAAATGGGGGATGGTACAAAAGTTCTATCTTGAGGAGAATCATTTTGTTGCTGTCACAACGCTATCAATACAACTTGCTCGGCAGCGCCTTTTGGGGTCGCCCGGCAAAAAATGATTTCCAACGATGTCCATTTATGGACTTGAAGGCCACCGAAAGGTGGCCTTTTTTTTGGCCTGTTGAAGGTTCCCTTGCTCAAGGGCCGTCAAAAGAAAAGGCCGTCCAACCCCGAGCGGCTGAAGCGGCCTCGAACTTCTGTCGATGAAATTGCCTCAGTGGCCGTGGGCCACAGTCTCGCCCGCTTTGAGGCGGTATACCGTGCCGCAGTAGGGGCACTTGGCCTCGCCGGTCCTGGCCACATCCAGGTACACCTTGGGGTGGCTGTTCCAGAGCTTCATGTCGGCCTTGGCGCTGGGGCAAAACACACCGCCCTGGTCGTTCAGGTCGCTGGCTTTGAGTTCAATCGGGTGGTTGCTCATGGTATTGACCTCAGATCTTGCTCAACCAGTGGGCATATTTGGGGTTTTTGCCTTCGACGATGTCGAAGAACGCACGCTGGATTTTTTCGGTGATGGGGCCGCGCGAGCCTTGGCCGAGTTCAATGCGGTCGAGTTCGCGGATCGGGGTCACTTCGGCCGCGGTGCCAGTGAAGAAAGCTTCGTCGGCGATGTAGACCTCGTCGCGCGTGATGCGCTTTTGCACGATCTCCAGGCCCAGATCTTTGGCGATGTGGAACACGGTGTTGCGGGTGATGCCGTTCAAGGCGCCAGCAGACAGGTCTGGCGTGTAGATCACGCCGTTTTTGATGATGAAGATGTTTTCACCAGCGCCTTCTGAGACGAAGCCCGAGGTATCGAGCAGCAGCGCTTCGTCGTAGCCGTCTTCGGTGACCTCCTGGTTGGCCAGGATGGAGTTGGTGTAGTTGCTCACCGCCTTGGCCTGCGTCATGGTGATGTTGACGTGGTGGCGGGTGTAGCTGCTGGTCTTCACGCGGATGCCACGCTTCAACCCGTCTTCGCCCAGATAGGCGCCCCAGGACCAGGCGGCCACCATCAGGTGGATCGTATTGCCCTTGGTGGACACACCCAGCTTCTTGTCGCCCACCCAGGTCAGCGGGCGGATGTAAGCGCTCTCCAGCTTGTTGTCGCGAACCGCGGCTTTTTGAGCCTCGTTGACCTGCTCCTTGGTGAACGGGATCGTCATGCGCAGAATCTTGGCGCTGTTGAACAGGCGGTCGGTGTGCTCTTCCAGGCGGAAGATGGCGGTGCCACCGTCGGCCGTTTTGTACGCGCGCACGCCTTCAAAGGCGCCGCAGCCGTAGTGCAGCGTGTGGGTCAGGACGTGGATCTTGGCATCGCGCCAATCGATCATCTGGCCATCCATCCAGATTTTTCCGTCGCGGTCAGACATTGAGGGGACTACGGGAGACATTTGGGGTTCCTTTGCAAGGGGGTGCAGCCAGCCACGACGCCGACCTGAAAAGGCATTTTACGGGCTGACCGCGGTTCTGAGCTCAGCGGCGGCATGGGCAGTCGAGGCGATGGTCCTGCATGGGGTATTCGTGCTTGTATGCTGCTGGTCTCGTTGCCTGCTGGCGGCACCCGTGTTTCGCGCGAGGCAGCGCAAGCTGCCCATACCCTTTCAGAGCCCATGAACATGTCTGCTTCCGTTGTTGAACTCCACAAGGCCGGGTGGCGGCTGCGCGTTGACCCCGCGTTGGGCGGCTGTGTCATGGGGTTGTGGTTAGGGGCAACGCCGGTGTTGCGATCAGCGCCTGATGGCGCTTCCCATGCGGGTCAAAGTGCTGCTTACCCTCTGGTTCCGTATTCCAACCGGATAGGCCGGGGGCAGTTGACCTGGCGTGGTCGCACCCATACCGTTCGCAATGGGTTCAACGCCGAACCGCATGCGCTGCATGGTGTGGGTTTCATGCGGGCATGGACGGTGGTGGAGCACAGCGCAGACATCCTGCTGCTTCGCTTGAATCACCAGCCAGATGGCTTCTGGCCGTTTGCCTTTGAAGCGGAGCAACGCTTCGAACTGCAGGGCGATGGTCTTTGTTTCACGCTCAGCGCGCGCAACATCGACAGCCAGCCTCAGCCGATGGGCCTGGGCTGGCATCCGTATTTTGTGCGCCGACCTGACAGCGCCCTGGACTTGCCGGTGCACACCCAATGGTTGGCAGGCGACGATCTCTTGCCACGCGAGTCCAAGGCTGTTGAGGGTCTGCACGGTGCGGTGGCCGACATGCACCTGGACCATTGTTTTGAAGGAGCCAGCTGTGTGGCGGGGCTGACAGATCAGGAGATCACGGTGAGCCTGGAGGCCGACAGCCGTTACTGGGTGGTCTACACGCCCACGGACTCGGCCTTCTTTTGTGTGGAGCCGGTCACCCACCTGAACAATGCGGCGCAGCGGACCGACCCGTTGCGACACGGGCTGGTCGAACTGTTGCCGGGCGGTACGCTGCGCCAGCGCGTTCGGCTCACCGCACAGGTGAAGGCATAGAGCCAGGTCAAGCTGGCAGTGCGAGTCCTTGCGCCGTGAGCGCTTGGTGCGAAGCACCGGCGCCAATATTGGGCAGGTAGACGTTGGCTTTGGTGCCATTGGGTGCGCGGTACTGTTCAGCCAAAGCTGCCTGACATGCGTCGACCAGCGCATGTGGCAACAGGGCTACCACGCATCCACCAAAGCCACCTCCCGTCATGCGCACGCCGCCACGGTCGCCAGCTATCGCGGCGATGATGGCCACGATGTGGTCGATGGCGGGCACGGTGATCTCAAAATCATCGCGCATGGAGGCATGGGATTCGGCCATCAGGCGCGAGATGGTGGGCACGTCGTCGGTCTTCAATGCCTGAGCCATGTGCAGCGTGCGCGCGTTCTCGGTGAGGATATGGCGGGCGCGTTTGAAGACCACTGCATCCATTTCAGCCTCTGCGGCAAGCAATTGCTCCAGGCTCACATCGCGAAGCGAGCTTTGAGAAAAGTGCCTGGCGGCCAGTTCGCACTGCTGACGGCGCAGGTTGTATTCGCTGCCCACCAGACCGCGCTCGACTTGCGAGTTGATGATCACCAGTTGCAGGCTTTCGGGCACATGGCAGTGTTGGCTTTCAAGGCTGCGGCAATCGATCAAGCTGGCGCACTCTGCTCTGGCGGTGGCGGAGATCCACATGTCCATGATGCCGCACTGGGTGCCGACAAACTGGTTCTCTGACTGTTGCGCCCACTGCGCCCATTGGGCCGGCTGGACTTTGATGCCGTGCACGCCGCAAACGCCTGCGATCACGGCCACCTCCAGGGAGGCGGAAGAAGAGAGGCCCGTGCCCTGCGGTATGTCGCCGACGATGGCCATGTCCATGCCGCGCAGGTGCAGGCCCGCTTTTTGCAGGGTGCTCAGAACGCCGCGCACGTAGTCGGCCCAGGGCTGTTGCGGATTGTGGGCAATGGCCTGACCCAGATCGATCGAGTCGGTGGCAAATCTTGCGTTCACCGCAAGCACCTTCACCTGGTCGTCCTCGCGCGAGCGCAGCGCCACCAGGGTGGAAAAGTCGATGGCACAGGGCAGCACAAAGCCGCCGTTGTAGTCGGTGTGTTCGCCGATCAGGTTGACCCGGCCGGGCGCGTTCGCCAGGTGGGTGGCGGGCGTGCCGAAGTGGGCCCAGAACTGGGCCAGCAAAGAGGCTTGCATGGGGATCATTGCTCGTTGAAGCCGTTGGGGTGGGCTTGTTGCCAGCGCCAGGTGCTGCTGCACATGCTGTCGATATCGCGTGTGGGCTGCCATTGCAGTGCTTCGAGGGCGCGGCTGGCATCGGCCCAGAATGCCGGCAGGTCGCCGGCACGGCGTGGGCCAACTTGTACCGGCAGCGGTTTGCCGCAGGCGCGCTCGAATGCGCCGACCATGGCCTTGACGCTGTGGCCGATGCCGGAGCCCAGATTGAAAAAATGGCAGGCGCTGGCATCCGGCGTGGCGCTGCGCATCAGGTGTTGCAGTGCGGCCCAGTGGCCATCGGCCAGATCGCTTACATGGATGTAGTCGCGCACGCCGGTGCCGTCCTCCGTGTCGTAGTCGTCGCCGTGAATGGTCAGCGCCGCGCGCTTGCCCACCGCAACCTGGGCCAGGTAGGGCATGAGGTTGTTCGGGATGCCGCGCGGGTCCTCGCCGAGATCGCCGCTTTCGTGGGCACCCACCGGGTTGAAATAGCGCAGCACACTGAAATGCCAGCCCGCGGCGCTGTTGCTCAGGTCTTGCAGGATCAGCTCGATCTGGCGCTTGGTCTGGCCATAGGGGCTGGTCGGCGCAGTGGGGTGGGCTTCGGTGTAAGGCAAGAACTGGGGATCGCCGTAGACCGTGGCGCTGGAGCTGAACACCAGTTGGCGCACGCCGGTGGCCTGCATCGCTTGCAGCAGGCGCAGGGTGCCGATCACGTTGCAGTCGTAGTAGGCCAGCGGCTTTTCGCACGACTCGCCCACCGCCTTGAGGCCGGCCAGGTGCACCACGGCGTCGATGCGTTCTTCGCGCAACACGGCCTCGACTTTGGGTTGATCGCGCAGATCGACCTGGTGAAACGACACCGGACGACCGGTGATCTTTTGCACCGCATCCACGCTCGATGCGCTGCTGTTGCTGAGGTTGTCGATGATGACCACGTCGCAACCGGCTTCGAGCAGGGTGGCGGCGGTGTGCGAACCGATGTAGCCCGCGCCGCCAGTCAGCAGCAGGCGAGGGGCTTTGGAGGGAGCGGTGGTCATGGCGTGGCGTGTTTGTAGTGTTTCGGGCTTTGCGCGCGCAGGCGGTCGGCAGCTTGCTCGGGTGTGAGGTCGCGCTGCGATTCGGCCAGCATCTCAAAGCCGACCATGAATTTGCGCACCGAAGCCGAGCGCAAAAGCGGCGGGTAAAAATGCGCGTGCAACTGCCAGTGCGCCGTGTCGCCTGTCAGGTAGGGCGCTCCATGCCAGCCCATGGAATAGGGGAAGCTGGTTTCGAACAGGTTGTCGCAGCGGATGGTCAAGGCCTGCAAGGCATGTGCCAGATCGCTGCGTTGCTCGGCCGTGAGATCTTCCAGGCGCTGGACCGGAAACAGTGGCAATAACAGGGTCTCGAAGGGCCAGCTGGCCCAGTAGGGCACCACGGCAATCCAGTGGGCGGTTTGCACCACGGTGCGCTCGCCTGAGGCGGCTTCGCGTTGTGCGTAGTCGAGCAGCATATTGCTTCGGTGTTCGGCCCGGTAGGCGCGCAGCGCCGCGTCTTCTTTCGCCGCTTCGTTGGGCAAAAAGGAACTGGCCCAGACTTGCCCGTGGGGATGCGGGTTGGAACAGCCCATGGCCTGCCCCTTGTTCTCAAATACCTGCACCCACGGATAGGTGCGCCCGAGGTCTTGCGCCTGCTCGCACCAGGTATCAATCACACCGGCCAGCGCGTCGACGCCCAGTTCGGGCAGGGTCTTGCTGTGGTCGGGCGAAAAGCAGATCACGCGGCTCACGCCACGCACGCCCTGGCGTTGAAAAAGCGGATCGGGTGAGGCCCCGGTGTCGGGCGTGTCGGCCAGGAGCGCGGCGAAATCGTTGTCGAACACGAAGGTGCCGGTGTAGTCGGGGTTGACCGCGCCGTTCACGCGGGTGTTGCCGGCGCAAAGGTAGCAGCTCGGGTCGTGCGCGGGCAGTTGTTCGGCGTTGGCGGCTTCTTGCGCACCTTGCCAGGGCCGCTTGGCGCGGTGGGGTGAGACCAGCACCCACTCCTGCTTGAGCGGGTTGTAGCGGCGGTGGGGATGCTCGCTGGCGTCAAGGGCGGATGTGTTCATGGCGTTTGCAAGCGGTAGATGTGCACGGCCTCGCCCGACATGCGCGGCAGCGGCAGTCCGGCTTGGCTTAACCAGGCGCCGTGGGCCTGAACCGTTTCGCCTTGGCGAAGCGCCAGGTGCATGGGCGCGTCGATACCGGCGTTGGCTGCGCCGATGCCCGGTGGGTCCAGGCGGGTGACGCGGTAGCTGGCGGCGGCATCGAGCATGGGCAGGATCAGCGGCGGGCTGTGGCGCGCTTCGGTGGGCGCGGTACGGGTGGTGAAAACGATGAGGTCCTGTGCGTTGCCGTGGGCCTGCCAGACGATGTGGTCGCCGCATTCGCCCAGCCACATGGCGCCCTGGTGCAGTTGACCCCGCAGGGATTTGTACAGGGTCAGCCAGGGAGCCAGCTGGGCGCGCTCGCCATCCTCGATGGCGCGCACGTCGAGCTCGATGCCCAGGTGCAAGGGCAAGGCGACGCCGGCGCGAAAGTCCAGCGATTGCGTGCGGCCGGTGGTGTGGTACGGCGCGGGGCCGATGTGGGCGCCGAGCAATTCGGGCGGGAAAAACTGCAGGGCGCCGCGCTGGATGCCCACGCGCGAGAGCGCATCGGTGTTGTCGCTGGTCCAGAAGCGGTGGGTGTGGGCGAGCACACCCGCATCCATGCGCCCGCCACCGGAGGCGCAGCTCTCGATTTCCACGTTGGGGTGCGCGGTGCGCACGCGGGCCAGCAGCGCGTACAGGCCCTTCACGAAGCCGAGGTACCCCGCGCGGCCATCGGCGCCCACGGCCTGCGTCAGGTCGCGGTTCATGTCCCACTTCAGGTAGCTGATGGGCAGCGTGCTGAGCAGGGCATCAAGCTTCTCGAAGAGGTAATCCTGAACGGCCGGCAGCGCGGTGTTGAGCACCAGCTGGTGGCGCCAGGTTTGCTGGCGCCTGCCCGGTGCGGCGAATGCCCATTCTGGGTGCGCGCGGTACAGCTCGGAATCGGGGTTGACCATTTCGGGTTCCACCCACAGGCCAAACTGCATGCCCAGACCGGTCACGTGGTGGGCCAGGGGGCCCAGGCCATCGGGATATTTCCCGGCGTCGGGCCACCAGTCGCCCAGCGAGCTGCGGTCATCGTGGCGGCCGTGGAACCAGCCGTCGTCCAGGATGAAGCGCTCCACGCCGAGTCTGGCTGCCTGGGTGGCGAAGTCTTTGAGGTCGTCGAGCCGGTGGTCGAAGTACACCGCTTCCCAGGTGTTGAGGTGCACCGGGCGCGGCGCCGCCTGGCCGCCCGGCCATTGCACGGTGGCGCGCATGGTGGCGTGAAAGTTCTGCATCAGGCCGTTGCGGCCTGCGGGGCTGAAGCTGGCGAGCACGGTGGGTGCGTCGAAGCTGTCGCCAGGCGCGAGCGCCAACTCACCCGGCGCGAACGCCACGCCGAGCTGCCATTGGCGAAGGCCGTCGTCCAGCGTGTCGATGGTCTGTGCGAAGTTGCCTGACCAGGCCAGGTGGGCGCCGTAACAAGCGCCGCTGTGCCAGCCGGTGTGGGTGTTGGCGATCACGGCGCCGGGGAACATCTGGTGCGAGGTGCGGCCGCTGCGGTTTTCCTGGCGCCACTGCGCGCGGGCCAAAGGCTGGCATTGCCACTGGAACTCGTTGGACCATTGGCCATGGAAACTGTGCACCGTGTCCATCTGGCCGGGCAGACTCAGGTTGGCGCTGGCGAGCCCATTGACCTGCAAGGGCACCGTACCCTGGTTGATCAGGCGGGTGCCGATGTGCAGGGTGTCGCTGGCGTCCATGCGCAGATCGATGTGCACTTCGATCTGGTTGGCACTGTCCAGCAACTGGATGCGCAGGCTGTTGTGCCGCTCATCGGGTGTGACCGTGTACCGGTCTGCGGCAAAACCAAAGCTCTGGCCTTGGCGGTGAGCGCGCAGGCCGGGCTGGCTGGCATCGCCAAACCCGAGGCTGGGGAACACCGTGGGCGCCAGACCTTCGTCGAGCGACGAGGGCGGGCTTGCGCGTTCCTCGTGCCAGGCGGTGGCAGGAGCAGCGGCATCGGGCAGGCGCGCGCCCCAGTAGCGGATGACCGGGGCTTGGTGCAGGTCGTCGGCCTCAGGGGCGGACAGCAACAGGCTGGACGCGGGGCCGTGTAAAAACCAGTGGGACATGGGAGCCGATCAGCCTTTGGTGGCACCGACGGTCAGGCCGGCGATGAACTGTTTTTGCAGCAGAAAGAAAATGATCACAGGCGGCATGGCGGCCAGAATCGAGCCGGCCGACACCAGTTGCCACTGCGCCACCCATTGGCCGTTGAGCGACTTCAATCCGCCGGTGACGGGCATGGCGTGGTCGCCCTGGATCAGCACCGTGGCCCAGAAGTAGTCGTTCCAGATGAAGGTGAAAATCAACACCGCCACAGCGGCCACGGCGGGGCGCACCAGCGGCAACACCACGCGGTGAAAAATCTGCCACTCGCTGGCGCCTTCGATGCGCGCGGCTTCGATCAGTTCGTAGGGCAGATCGCGGATGAAGTTGCGCAGGAAAAAGGTGGCGAAACCGGTCTGGAAGGCGATATGGAACATCACCAGGCCCATGGTGGAGTCGTACATGCCCATCTTCAAAGTGAGTTCGCGCACCGGAATCATCAGAATCTGAAAGGGCACAAAGTTGCCGCCCACAAACAGCAGGAACACCACCATGTTGAGTTTGAAGCGGTAGGTGCCCAGCGCGAAGCCGGCCAGGGTACTGAGCACCACGGTGCCGATCACGGTCGGGATGGTGACGTAGAAGCTGTTGAGCACGTACTGCACCATGGGCGTGTTCTGGAACACGGCGCTGTAGTTTTCGATCAGCATCCATTCCGATGGCATGCCCCAATAATTGCCGTTTGTCAGGTCGGCCTGGCCGCGAATGGAGGTGAGCATCACCGCGATGATGGGCAGCAGCCACAGCACCATGCTGATGGGCAGCGCCACCTTGTAAAGCCAGCGCGTGGTGCCGCTCGCCTTTTCGATGGGGGTTGGAAACATTCAGGACTCCTGCTCTTGGCGGTAGATGCGGCGCAGCACGAAGCCGATGTAGACCAGCATGATGAAGAACAGCACGGTGGCGATGGCGGTGCCGTAGCCCATGCGGTAGCCGTATTCGGAGAGCGCCACTTCGTACATGTAGTACGCCAGCACGCGCGATGAGCCATAGGGGCCGCCCTGGGTCATGATGGAAATCATGTCGAAGCTGCGCAGCGAGCCGATGATGGTGACGACCACGGCGATGAAAGTCGCGGGGCGCAATTGCGGCAGCACCACGCGCCAGAGCATGGTCCAGCCCCTGGCCCCCTCCAGGCGCGCGGCCTCGATCAGGTCGGGTCGCACGCCGTTGAGACCGGTGAGGTACAGGATCATGCAGTAGGCGATCTGCGGGTACAGGCCCGCGACCACGATGCCGTAGGTGACGATGGTGTCGTCTGACAGCACAGCCAATGGTTCAAGGCCCAGGCTGGTGAAGACCAGCGCCAGCAGGCCGTTGGACGGGTCGTAGAACCAGGAGAACACCAGACCCAGCACCACCTGAGAGATCACGAACGGGAAAAAGAACAGCGACTTGAACAGGCGGATGCCAAACACCGTCTGGTTCAGGAAAAGGGCGAGAAACAGACCCGCCGGCACGGCCAGCATGAAGCCGAAAATCCAGATCAGGTTGTTCTTGAGCGACATCCAGAAATCGGGATCGTCCCAGAGGTCGAAGTAGTTTTGCAGGCCGACGAACTTCGGTGTGCCCAGGCCGTCCCAGTCGTACAGGCTGAGCGCCATGGATTCAAAAATGGGCGCGATCACGTACACGCCAAACATCACCAGCGCGGGCGCGAGGAACAGCCAGGGCGCGATGGTCTTTTGGTGGCGAGCCCACCAGGAGCTGGACGGGGGAGCGGTGTGTGACATGTGGGTGGGCGCAGAGGTGCCCCGAGGTCATGACCCCGGGGCGATCAGGGGATGCTTACTTGTAAGCGCGCTTGCGCACCGTCTCCAGGCGCTTGAGGATCGCGTCGCGGCGCTCAGGCTTGAGCATGTATTCCTGGAAACCGTCCATGCCGGCCTTGGCCATTTCGGCCGAGGCGTCGCGGTCATAGAACTGGGCCAGGCCCTTGGCGCTGGACAGCATCGAGAAGCCGGCCTTGAGGAACTTGTCGTCCGGACTCGCCGACTGGTTGTTCACCGGCAGCTGACCCAGGGTCTTGTTCATCTCGGACTGTGCCTTGGCGCTGGCAATGTAGGCCAGGAATTTGCGGGCATCGGCCTTGTTCTTGGCTTTGGCGGGAATGTGCACCGTGTCGGTCGGTGCGTCTTCGGCCATGGGCAGACCCTTGGTGATTTCAGGGAACTGCATGAAACCTATCTGCTCGTCCTTCAGGCCCGCTTCGCGCATGGGGGCCACGGCAAAGTTGCCCATCAGGTACATCGCGGCATCACCCTTGACGAAGGCCGGCAGGGCTTCCTGCCACTGGTAGGAAGCATGGTTGTCCATGTAGTAGCCCGGCTTGACCAGGTCGTCCCACTTGTCGAACACAGCGGCGACGCGCTTGTCGGTGTAGGGCACTTTGCCAGCAGTCAGGTCCATGTGGAACTGGTAGCCGTTGACGCGCAGGTTCATGTAGTCGAACCAGCCGCCGGTGGTCCAGGTGGCCTTGGTGCCGATGGCGAACGGCGCGATCTTGTTTTCCTTCAGCTTTTTGCTGGCGGCAACCAGTTGCTCCCAGTTCTTGGGTTCAGCGATGCCCAGCTTGTCGAAGATGTCCTTGCGGTAGTACACGCCCCACTGGTAGTAGGTGTAGGGGATGCCCCACTGCTTGCCGTTTTGCGTCATCGAAGGTGCGGCAGAGGCGAGGGTTTTCTCCAGACCTTCGGCCTTCCATACATCGGACACATCTTCGAACAGGCCGGCATCGACAAACGGTGCCATGCGGTTGCCGGCGTACCAGTTCACCACGTCGGGTGCATCGGCCGTCAGGAAATTGCGTATGGAGGTTTTGTAGCCTTCGTGGTCAAAGGTGTTGACCTTGACGGTGATGCCCGGGTTGGCGGCCTCAAAGCTCTTGACCAGCGCTTCGAATGCGGCTTTGGGCGCCGGATCGGATGCGTCGGTGTTGAGGGTGATGACGCCGGCGTGGGCGACCAGGGTGCCCAAGCTCAACGCAGCGCCCAGCGCCAGGGTTTTCAGTTTGAATTTCACGAAAAATCTCCTTTTATTCGGGTAAGGACCAGGGAAAACGAAACACAGGGAGCGACTCACTCGAGTCGCCAGATGGAGAGGTCGCGTGCCGCCACGCTCGCCTCGCCCAACACGGGCACCGAAGCGTTGGCAGTCGGTGACCACGCGATGGCTTGGGCGGAAAAATTCAGGGCCACACAGTGGTGGCCAATGCGGCTCACACGCAGATCGGCGGGCAGGCGTTGTGGTGTCAGGCCCGCTGCCCGGGCGCGGTTTTCGAGCAGGGAGATCCAGCTCGCCCCGTCCAGGCCACCCGCCACATAACAGGCGCGGCCATTCTGGGCAACGAGCGGCCGTCCATCCGCCAACAAGGCCAGGGTTTGCGCCCCGTTGAGTGCCAGATCTTCGAACCAGCCGGTGACGGTGCAGGCTTTGTTCAACAGGCTGCCTGACTCTTCGAAGCCCGGTGGCAAGGATGCGACCCGGTTCACCCGAAGGCCGAGCAGGTCTTGCAAAGGTCCGGGTGCCAGTTGGAGCGGGACGTGCAAATCCAGGGTCTTGCTGCCCGCGCGGGGTGCAAAAACCAGTTGAGCAGTGCTGCTTTGCAGCTGCTCGAGCAGGTCGGCCGAGATGTGGGTCGAGACCGGCAGGACGATGAGCTCATAGGCGGCCAACGGTGCGGCGGGGCTCACGATGTCCACGTCCAGGCCGAGCTGGCGCAGCGCGCTGTAGAGGCGGAAGGCCAGGGCGAGGCCGTTGTGGTCCTTGCCCTGTGGCTGAATCTGCCCCATCCACAAGCCGTCGTAGTCGAACACCAGCGCCACGCGGTTGCGCACGGTGAGTTCGTTCGGGGGCATGGTCTCGCTCAGGGCGGTCAGATCCTGCCCGACTTGCAAGGCCTCGAGGCCACCCTGGTCGAGGCTGAAGTCGGGGCGGTTCAGCCCGGTGTGCATCTGCTCCTGCGCAAACGGCGCCTGACGCCAGCGGAAGTAGCTCACCACCTCGGCGCCGTGGGCAAAGGCCTGCCAGGTCCACAGCCGCACCATGCCGTCGTGGGGCGCCAGATTCCACTGCGCCCAGTTCACAGGGCCGGGTTGTTGCTCCATCACCCACCAGCGGCCGTGGGCGGGCGCGTCAGCGCGCACGCTGGCGCACATGCCGCGGTACAGATCGTGGTGGAATGCGGGCACATCGGGGTGGCCGGTGCGCGCGTAGCGCACCTTCTCTTCTGCGCTCAGGAAGAAGTCTTGCGTGAAGCCCAGCGGGTAGCTGTCCCAGGTGGCGATGTCGAGATTTGCCGCCACTTCATGGTGGTTGAATTCGGTGTAGAAGCCCATGAAGTTGTGGCTCACCGGGCGGCCGGGCGACAGGGCTTTGAGCAACTGGTATTGCACTTCCTGAAAGCGCGCCACCGCCCAGGAGCTGTAGCGCTGGAAGTCCAGCCGGTGCGACGGGTTGGCTTCGGTGACGGTCAGGTGGGGCAGGTCGACTTCGTCGAACGTTCGGTATTCCTGGCTCCAGAACACGGTGCCCCAGGCCCGGTTGAGTGCCGCCACATCGCCGTAGCGTTCGGCCAGCCAGTCGCGAAAGCCCGTTGCGGCGGCATCGCTGTAGGAGATCGCGGTGTTGTGGCAACCGAATTCATTGTCGGTCTGCCAGGCGGCCACGGCCGTGTGGTTGCCATAGCGCTCGGCCATGGCGCGCGTGATGCGGCGGCTGTGTTCGAGGTAGCCGGCGTGGGAGAAGCAGTAGTGGCGGCGTGAGCCGAAGCGGCGTTGGTGACCTTGCGCGTCGACAGCCAGCATGTCGGGCATCTGGTCCACCAGCCATTTGGGGGGCGTGGCGGTGGGTGTGCACATCACCACCTTCAGGCCTTGAGCGTGCAGCGTGTCAATCGCCCGGTCGAGCCATTCCCAATCGAACTCGCCCGGCGAAGGTTCGATGCGGCTCCAGGCGAATTCGGCAATGCGCACCCAGCGGATGTTCATTTCGCGCATGCGCTGCGCGTCAACAGGCCATTGCTCAGAGGGCCAATGTTCGGGGTAATAGCAGACGCCGAGTTCCATGGAAGTTACAGAAGTAGAAAGAAGACGTCTTAAGCGGCGAGCGCGACAGGGATGTCGGCTTCGCGCACAGTGCGCGCCAGCGCCAGCCCGTTGTCGTCGAACAGGTGGCAGTGTTGCTCGGGCAGGGCCATGGGCACGCGGTTGCCTGGCTGGGCGACGGCAAGACCTTCGGCCTTGACCACCAGGGGATCGCCAATGTCGCCGCTGTTGAGGTAGAGGTAGGTGGACTCGCCCAGGCGTTCTTGCCACTGCACTTCGCGAACGATGTGCTGATGGCCGGTGCCCATGCGGGCGTGTTCGGGGCGGATGCCCACGGTGATGGCCTGACCGGCGCGCAGGGAGCGGGCGTCCACCGCGGCTTGCACCGTTTCGCCGCCTGCGAGCTTCACCTGAGCCAATGACTCGGTGCCCGAGACAAAGGTGCCGGGCAAGAAGTTCATCTTGGGCGAACCGATGAAGCCCGCCACGAACAGGTTGCGCGGACGGTGGTACAGCTCCAGTGGCGAGCCGCATTGCGCCACGCTGCCTTCTTTGGCCACCGCCGGGCCGGAGTTGAGCAGCAGGATGCGGTCGGCCAGCGTCATGGCCTCGACCTGATCGTGGGTCACGTAGACCGTGCTGGCGCGGCCGAAGTCGCGGTGGATCTTGGCGATCTCGAAGCGGGTCTGCACGCGCAGCGCCGCATCGAGGTTGGACAGCGGTTCGTCGAACAAAAACACACCCGGCTCGCGCACGATGGCCCGGCCAATGGCCACGCGCTGGCGCTGGCCGCCCGACAAGGCTTTGGGCAAACGGCCGAGGTAGGGACCGAGCTGCAGGATGTCGGAGGCTGCGCGAACGCGCTGGTCGATTTCGGCTTTGGGCGTTTTGGCGAGTTGCAGGCCAAAGGCCATGTTTTCGTAGACCGTCATGTGCGGGAACAGCGCGTAGGACTGGAACACCATGGCGACGCCACGCTGGGCTGGCGCCACATCGTTCATGCGTTGGCCACCGATCATCAGATCGCCCGACGTGATGTCTTCCAGGCCTGCGATGGTGCGCAACAACGTGGATTTGCCGCAGCCCGACGGACCCACAAAGACGCAGAACTCGCCCTGCGCGATGTCCAGGTCCACATGGCGGATCACCGGCGCATGGTCGCCATAGGCTTTGCACACGGATTTGAGCGAAATATTGGCCATTTGTCTTGTTCCTGTCCGCGCCATCTCGAGGTCGGCGTCTGTTGGTGCGAGGTTCGGCTGGCGCTGGAGACACCCAGTCCGCACGGGCGCCGCGTCCCTGACCTGCATCGTAGTGAAAATATTTGCGAATAATATTAGCAAATACCCTTGGAACCGCTCAAAACACGCCGAGAGCCCAAGGCCCGCGCGTGTTGTCCGTTGAGCTCAGGCGGAGTCCCGGCTCACCACAGGGCACTCGATTTTCAGCACCCGGGCGCGGGCGCCAGGTTTGATGGACGGATCGGAACGGGCCACTTCGAGCAAGGCCTCAAGCGCGGTGCGACCCATTTCATAGTTCGGCAGCAAGGCCGTGGACAAGGCCGGGCGGGTGTGCTGGGCCATTTCCTGATCGTCGTAGCCCATCACAGCCACCTGATCCGGCACCTTGATCCCTTGCTCATGCAGCGCATCCAGGGCACCCATCGCCATCAGGTCATTGGCGCAAAAAATGGCCGTAGGCGGGCGCTCCGAGCGCATCAGCTCGCGTGCAGCGGCGTAGCCAGAGCTCATGTTCCAGTCCCCGTCTTGCACCAGTGAAGGGTCAAAGGCAATGTCGTGGGTGGCCAGCGCACGCCGGTATCCCTTGAGCCGGTCTTTTGCCGCCTCCATCCAGGGCTCACCGTTGATGTAGGCGATGCGTGTGTGGCCCTTGCCAAGCAGGTACTCGGTTGCTCCATGACCGCCCGCGACCTCGCTGGGCACCACGACAGGCCCGGAAAAACCAGCGCTGTGGCAGTTGAGCAAAACGGTGGGCACCCCTGCAAGGCTGGCAGGGATCTGCACCTCGCGGGTAAAGATCGTTGAATACACGAACCCGAGCAACTGCGGGTGGCTCTTGAACGCCTCGATCGCGGCCGCCTCCTGCGCGGGGTTGCCGCGGGTCACTGCCACGCTGACCACGCAATCGTGTTGCCAGGCCGCATCCCGCGCGCCATCCACGCTTTGAACCGGATGCACGCTGGTCGACAGCTCGTCAACCAAATAGGCCACCAGCCTGCGACCCCCAACGCCCTGCGCCTGCGCGGCAGGCAACACCGGGTCGCGTCGCGTGAGGCGGTAGCCCAGTTCCATGGCCACCGACAACACGCGCGCCCTGGTCGTGGCGGCCAGACGTGCCCCTTCCACATTGTTGAGGACCATGGACACAGTGGACTGCGAAACCCCCGCGGCCTTGGCCACGTCTGTCATGGTGGGCCGGCGCAAGGCCGAAGAAGAAGCTGATTTTTTTGACATGGCGGGTAGAGCAACAAATAGGCAGATATGTGTGACCTCGGCGCCAACGGTGCGTCCGCCAAATTCTACGTGTCGCCTAGAGGCCGGGCGGCTTGCCGGCGCAAGAGCCCGCCTCAGGCCGGCTGCCGATGGCCGCCGAAGCCCTGGGATGGAAGCCGACTGGCAAGCGGTGACGCGCCGTTTCGGTGTTCCCTGTGCCGACCGACCGACCGACCAGGCTGCGCAGCGCACACCCGCATCAATGAAGACAAAACCCGTGCCTTGGTCGGCCGGATGCTCGAACGCACGCTGGCGGGATGGAGACCTCCCAGCCGCTGTGGCCACAAAACACGGGTGTTTCAGCCACATGGGTGGATCCGGAATGGGGGACCGCCCCGGCAGGTCCAGCATTGCAACAGAAGCCGGCCGAGCTTCTAGCGGCGTTTGAGCACGACAAACAATGATGAGCCTGCAACAGGCGACTTCAGCCACTTCTGTTCAAACCGGCACAGTCCCAGGAGAAGCCGGTTGATCCATGGGGAGGGCATGGAAACGTCCGAATGGATCTGGCCTGCCAGCCCCAATGCCAGCTTCAGCCGTTGCATGCTGCGCACAGAAAAAATCACCGGAGACAGCAAGAAGGGCCAATAGCTCGACTCCACCTGAACAAAACCAGATGCCGCCGCAATGCCTTGAATGTCTGATTTTCGAAAGCGTTTCTGGATGCCGACGGCCAGATCATGGGTGCCTCCAAATGCATCAAAAGCCGGTGCATTGAAGACAAACAAACCATTCTCTTCAAGCAGCGTGCATGCACTTGCCACGAATGAATTGAGCTCGTCAGCGTTCAAATAGCAGATGGTGTCGTTGCTGACAATAACGTCAAATTTCGCACCACTGTAATGCTGCGCCATCTCTCTGAGGTCGAGCTTGTCTGCCGCCAAACTGCGTCCACGGCAGTACGTTACGGCCCGGTCCGAGAGGTCAAACCCTTCCACAGAACCGAAACCCAGTTGCTGCAGATGCAGCATCAATCCGCCTGTGCCACAACCGGCATCAAGAATTCGAACCGCCTTTCCTGCCTTGAAATGGCGCCTGACGGCGTTCGCGGTACGTTCATGCAGCGCGCGATACCACCACAGATTCTGTTCGCACTCAGCCATGCGATCGTATTCATCATCTCTGTCAAGCATCGGCTAATCTTTCACCTTTTTGTGGCTAAAAATCCAATAGCGCTGGGCCAGGAAACTCAGAGAAATAGTGGCAAGCAGCGCAACAACTTGCCCACCGATCGGCCCGAAAACCCCTGTCTCCACCAAGATGCCCAACACCGCCACGTTCAGAAAATAAAGGGCAACGTAAGCTGCGCTGTATTGCAAAAAACCGTTGCTGGTTGCCGCCCGGTCAGAAAATGTCCAGTACTTGCTGAGGAAGTAGCCGCTGACCGTGCCCACCCCGTACTCTATGGCCAGTGCAATGCCATATGGAATCCCGATATACACAAGCAACACATACAGCGCATAAAACAAACCGGTATTGAGGCTGCCGGCGATCGCGAACCGCACCAGGTTTTTCTTCAACACACTACGTCAAAGCCCGGTTGAGTGCATCGATGACCCGATCAACTTCAGCATCTGTCAGTTCGGGATACATGGGCAATGAAAGAATTTCACCGGCCAACCGCTCGGTGTTGGGCAGGGTGCCCGGCAAATAGCCGAGAAACCGGTATCCACGCATCAGATGAATCGGGTGGGGGTAGTGAATGCCGGTGGCGATTCCCAGGGCAGAAAGCCTGGTTCGAATCGCATCGCGTTCCTGCACGCGAACAACAAAAAGGTGGTGGGCATGGAGAACCCCTTCAGCGGCCACCACACGAATCGCTTTGTCTGACAGGCCTGCGCCATACCGTGAGGCGATCGCACGGCGCCGATCCACCGCAGCTTTGAGGTGAGGCAGTTTCACATTGAGAACCGCCGCTTGCAGTTCGTCCAGCCGTGTGTTGATGCCCTCACGTTCGGCATAACCCGTCTCTTCAAACCCGTACATGCGGATACTCTTCATTTTGCCGACCAACGCAGCATCCGGGCTGGCCGCGAGCCCTGCATCGCCATAGGCACCAAGGTTCTTGGTGGGGTAAAAAGAGAAGGCGGACGCGTCCCCGAGCGTACCGGCCATGACCCCATTCAGTGTGGCGCCATGGCATTGCGCGCAGTCTTCAACAACCTGAATGTCCTTGCGCTTCAGCATGCTTCGAAGTTGCGGAATATTCACCATGTTCCCGAACAGGTGAACGGCAATCACAGCCCGGGTGCGATCGGTCACCAACCCGGGCAGGCTATCGAGGTCCATCAGGGCGGTATTCAAATTCACATCGCAAAACACAGGCGTGGCGCCAGACATGCGAATAGCGCTGACCGTGGGCACGGCGGTATTTGCAACCGTGATCACCTCATCACCAGGCCCGATGCCCATGGCCATCAAGATCACCGCCAAGGCATCGGTACCGCTGTTGACACCAACCGTGCCCAGATGGCCCCCAAATACTCGGAAAACGCCGTCTCGAACCGTTTTCCTTGTGGGCCCAAAATCAGCTGACCGGACTCCAGGACCCCTTCCATGGCTGCTTGTATCTCGGTTTGCAGGCCCTTGTACTGCGCGAGAAAGTCAAAAACAGGTATCTTGTTCATGCCCAATATTCCTTGCGGTGTGTCCGATAGAAGTCAATAGATTTGAGCAGGCCTTCTTCCAGCCCCACCGTTGGCTCCCACTGCGTGGCCCCAGCGAACCGTTGGTAGTCGCCGTAATAGTGTCCAATATCGATCAATTTGCGATCATTGGGAAATGGTGTCAATTCGAATTGAACCCCTGTGAGCTGGCTCAACATTTGAACCAGCTCCAGAACGGTGTGATAAACCGGGGCGCCCAGATTGAATACCTGTCCAAAACAGGCATCACATCTCGCTGCCAGCAGTAGCGCGTGAACCACATCATCTATATAGTTGAAATCACGTATCTGCTGGCCATCACCAAACACACGGATCATTTCACCTTGAAGTGCCTGGCGAATGAAAATGCCAATGAACCCTTGGCGGTTGTTTCGAATTTGCTGCCGCGGACCATAGGTGTTGGTCAGCCGAAGCACCGTCGATTTCAAGTCGTATGTTCTGTGATAGAGCAAGTGATAGTATTCAGCCGCCAGTTTATTGATACCGTTGACATCGACCGGCAAGGCGGGGTGATCTTCGGTGACCGGCAAGTTTTTTGGAACACCGTAGACCTGGCGGGTTGATGTATATACCAATCGCACATTGGGATTGCGTTGCCGGCAGGCTTCCACCAGATTCATGCTGGAGACGCAGTTCACCGCCAGATCGAGCTCTGGTTCGCGCATGCTGTCGCCGTGGCTGACCTGCCCCGCCAGATGAAAGATGATGTCTTGCCCCTGGACGAGAATTTTCAGCGAATGCTGATCGCGCATGTCGCTGATGTTAATGACCACCTGATCGCGAATGGATGCGGTATTGAACAGGTTGCCTCCATATTCAGGCAGCAGGGAGTCGACTATGGTCACCTTGGCCCCCAGCCGAACCAATTCAATTGCCAATGCGCTGCCTATGAATCCCAGGCCGCCGGTAATCAATACCCGGCGATTGGCATAGCTGGACCCCAGGGCGTCAGCTTGAGCGCTATCTGGATTTTTGAGCATTGATGGTTTCCCTCGCCACATATTGCGGCAACCGATTGATTTTCATGAAGAGGCGGCCAAGGTATTCGCCGAGCACACCGATGGATATCAGTTGAACACTGCTGACCAGCAGTACCACGCTCAGGATCGAAGCCCAGCCCAATGGCAAATCGGGCTCGGTGAATTTGGAGTAAAGGGTGTAGACAATGCCAAGCAATCCCAGTCCCGCAAACAGAAAACCTGTTAACCCAACGATTCTTAATGGAAGAATGGAAAAGTTGACAAACATATTGAGCCACAGCGACACCAGTTTTCTCAAGGTGTAGTTGGATTCGCCCTGGCTGCGCTCGTCATGCTGGACTTCGACAGTCGTGTAACGGCTGGTCACTCGAAGAATGAGGCCGTCGATATAGGGATAAGGCCCGTCGTAGCGAATCACTTCATCAATGACGAAGCGGTTGATCGCCTTAAACGAAGACAGGTACAGGCCACGGGGTTTCTTCAACATGGCGCATGCGATCATGTTGTTAAAGCGGCTGCCCAGATTGCGAAGCGGGTGGTGCTGCTTCTTGGCGTAACGGGAGTACACCACGTCATAGCCTTTGACAAGTTCGTTCAAGAGCTTGTGAACCTCTTCGGGGGGATTCTGAAAATCGTCATCCATGATCACCGCGCAATCGCCGCTGCAGTGATTCAGGCCCGCCATCACGGCATTGTGTTCTCCGAAATTTCGGGAGAGATCGACAAATACCACCCAGGGCTTTTGCCGCGCAATGGCAGAGCAAACTTCGTAGGAATTGTCTTTGGGGCTGCCATCGTTGATGAGAACCACCTCAAGGCTCAGTTTGTCGAGAAATTCGCTCTCAAGCCGTTCCACCAATGGGCCGATCGTGGACGCGCCGTTGTAAACGGGAACGATGATGCTGAGCTTCATGGGATTTACAGAGGTGGTGTTTTGGGTGAGCGAATCTTGAAGATCCGGAGGTGGGGACCGCCTTCAACATTGGCACGCAGAGGATCGGCCCCGCGACCCGTTGCTGGCAGGAACTCCTTCATCAGGTCCGCCCCCTCCATGAGTTTTTCATAGTTGGCTGCAATTCGCGCCGAGTCCTCGTCGTCAGGCGTGGCTTTGAAGCGTTCATAGAACCCGCTGATGACAAAATACTCGATACCTGCATTTGACAAGGCATCCAGGGTTCCACCTTCTCCGAGGTGGCCAGAAGGCATCACATTGGTGAGAAGCCCCTGGGGTCGACGGACCACTCGGGTGTCAACATTGTTGTACAGCAGGTAATGGTTCTTTGGGATCTGTGGGCCGTAAGCCTCTATGAGCATTCGGCTGTTGCGTGGCACGTTTGCCAACAGCCATTCCCGCGCCTGTAACCGGGTATCAGGCGCTGATCGAAAACGGGCCTGTTCAATGGTCTGCAGCAGCATCGGTAGGCACAGTGCCACTGACAACAAACCCAACCACAACCTGCTTGGCGTGGACGCAAATCTCTTGGCAAGAAATGTTGCGGCCGTGAATGCGCCGACGGCTGCAAACAAGGCAATAAATGGCAGTACTGGAATGATCCATCGCGTCCATCGGAGCGGGTGTGTGGAGATGGCCAGCAGATAGACGAGGGTAAAAACACCCAGAATTGTTCCTTTGGCCCGGAAGTGACGAATCAGTGTTGCGGCTCCAATCAATGCGAGTCCCATGCCCCACCAGCCAAAAGTGTCCTCCAGCGGCTTCAACAGGTACCAGGCAAAGTTGCTGAAAAATCCTTCACCGGTGGCGCTGAGGTGCCCGCCGGCTGCCTCGGCAGAAATGTCGCGCTTAACGGCGGCATGGTCGATAAACAGGTACGGTGAACAGATAAACAGTGCGAGCAAGGCCGTTGCGCCTGTTACCCCAAGTCGCCAAAGGGCACGCCATTCGAGGGAGTAAATCAGGATATGCGCCGTCAGGATGAAGGTTCCGATCAGAACAGCGGGGTACTTGGTGGCAACGGCTGCCCCAATCAGCGCACCCGAGGCAATGTACCTTTTGATTGAGTGGTCATCCATCAGGGAGATGGCCTGGTGGGCTGCGAGCACCGCCAGCATGGTGGCGAGGATGTCGGTGCGAACAATCTGCGAATACTCCACATGTATTGGCATGACGGCAAGAATGGCGCCTGCCAGCAGCGCGGCGCCCCTGCCGTGGACCGTTTTCGTCAGGGAGTACAGAAACCAGGCGGTACAGGTGCCGATGGCGACGAACAGAGACCTCGCCAATGCATACAAGGTTGTTGGATCATTCAGAACGTAATATCTGAACTCGCGCATGGTGTGAAAGAGACCCTGGTGATCTCCAATCAGCGCCATGATCTTGAATGCGGCCGCATTCAGATAAATGACGGTGGATCCTGGGTGGCCAAACCAGCCGGGATTGAGGTCGGCGTTCCAAACGATCTTTAATGCGGGGCCGATGAAAGCGGATTCATCAACGTCGTACAGGTATGGCAGGCCAAAGTAGGGCCCGGCCCAGACCCGAAGGCCCAGTGCGACCAAAACAAGTCCCGCGATCAGCCAATTTTCCCTGGATGCCGATAGTATTTTGGTTTTATCGATCTCGGCATGTTCTGAGGAGCGCATGGATAGAACGTATTCGTAACAAGATGCGATTGTAGTCAGAATTTTTATTCTTCAGCGGTCTGGTTTTCGCATGTGTAACGGGGCCGCCACAAGGTCCCCGTTTCCTTCAGTTGTCCGCCGTACCCGTCAATTTTCGCTTGGAGCGCAAGGGGCCGGTTTGCGCCGTGCGGTGACATTCTTCGCGAGAAGCAGCCACGCAACGGAGGGAAGCGAAAGGTGGGTGCTTGCTTCGCGGGCCGGGTCAATTTTGGCTTGGGTGCGATGGTCGTTGTGGTGATCAGGTCAGCCCGCGCACCAGGTTCATCGCGTCTTCGATGCGCTCGACCGGGTGGATGGTCAGTCCTTCGTAGGCCTTGTCGTTCTTTTTGGGCGCGTTCGCCTTGGGCACCACGGCCACGCTGAAGCCCAATTTGGCGGCTTCCTTCAGCCGCTCCTGACCGCGCGGCGCGGGGCGCACTTCGCCCGCCAGTCCGACCTCGCCAAAAGCGATGAAGCCCTTGGGCAAGGCCTTGCCGCGCAGGCTGCTGGTGATGGCCAGCATGACCGCCAGATCGGCCGCAGGCTCCGTGATGCGCACGCCGCCCACCGCGTTGACGAACACGTCCTGGTCCATGCAGGCCACGCCCGCATGGCGGTGCAACACGGCCAGCAGCATGGCCAGCCGGTCGCGGTCCAGGCCGACCGACAGCCGCCGGGGCGAAGGCCCACCGCTGTCGACCAGCGCCTGAATCTCCACCAGCATGGGCCGCGTGCCTTCAAGCGTGACCATGACGCAGCTGCCCGGCACCGGCTCGCTGTGTTGCGAGAGAAAGATGGCGCTGGGGTTGGAGACGCCCTTGAGCCCTTTTTCTGTCATGGCGAACACGCCGATTTCGTTCACCGCGCCAAAGCGGTTCTTGATGGCGCGGATCAGGCGGAAGCTGGAGTGGGTGTCGCCTTCGAAATACAAGACCGTGTCGACCATGTGCTCCAAGACGCGCGGGCCGGCCAGGGCGCCTTCCTTGGTCACGTGGCCGACGAGCACGATGGCCGTACCGCTGGCCTTGGCCGCGCGCGTCAGGTGGGCCGCGCATTCCCGCACCTGGGCGACCGAGCCCGGCGCGCTGGTGAGCTGGTCGGAATACACCGTCTGGATGGAGTCGATCACGGCGATAGTGGGGTGCGTGGCGTCCAGCGTGGCCAGAATCTTTTCCAGCTGGATTTCGGCCAGCACGCTCACCTGTGAGCCGTCCAGCCCCAGCCGCCGCGAACGCAAGGCCACCTGGGCACCGCTTTCTTCGCCGGTCACATAAAGCGTCTTCTGGCCCGAGCGCTGCAGGGAATCGAGCGCCTGCAGCAAGAGCGTGGATTTGCCGATGCCCGGATCGCCACCGATCAGCACCACGCCGCCTTCAACGATGCCGCCGCCCAAAACGCGGTCCAGCTCGTCGTGTCCGGTGGGGGTTCGTTCGAAGTCGGAGGCTTCGATTTCTGAGAGCACCTTGATCTCCGCCGTCTTGGCCAGTGAAGCGAAGCGGTTCTTGGCGGGCGTGCTGGATTCCGCCGCCGACTCGATCAGCGTGTTCCAGGCGCCGCAACTGGGGCACTTGCCCAGCCATTTGGGGCTGGTGCCGCCGCATTCGTTGCACACGTATTGGGTTTTGTCTTTGGCCATGGGAGGAGAATACCGTGCTCCCCGTTCCGTTTGCCGTTGCCGCCATTGCGCCTGTTCATGACCTTTGATCCCCGTTTTTCCCGCCCCGCCGTGGCGCTGACCGCACAACCGGTTGCCAAGCGCACGCCGTCGCCGGCCAACCGCGCCTTTCAGATTCAGCTCACCCGCGTCGGCAAGCTCAAGAGCCAGCTGGGCGATATGGACCAGTGGGCCATGGCCCACCGCCAGGCCTTGGTGGACCAGGTGGAGCCACTGAAGGCGGACCATCGGGGGCTGATGCGCCGCACGGTGCTTTTGATCGACGAGCGCCTGAAGGGCAAGAGTTTGAGCGCCCCCTTGAAGGCCGTGGCGGCCGAGGTGCTGTGTGGCATGGCGCGCACATTGGCACAGCAGGGCGATGCCGACATGGCCAAGTTGCACGACCGCCACGCCACGGTGAATCTGGCCCAGCTCGATGCGCGCAAGGCCGAGGCGCTGCGGACCCAGCTGGAGCAGGCCTTGGGCGGCCCCATCGATGATTTGCCGCCCGGCGCTTCTTCCGACGAGGTGTTGGCGGTCGGAATCGCGCGCCTTCGCCAGCAAAGGGACGATGAAAAGGAGCAGCGCCGGGAAGCCGCCGAGCGCAAAAAGGCCAAGAAGAAACCCAGCGCGGTACAAACCCGGAGCCTGGTCGAACAAGCCGATGCCAGCGATCTGTTGCGCAGTCTGTTCCGGCGCCTGGCCAGTGCGCTGCACCCGGACCGCGAGACCGAACCGGAGGCCCGCGTGCGCAAAACCGCCCTGATGGGCGAGGCCAACGCGGCCTACGCTCGCAAGGATCTGGTGGCCTTGATGCAACTGCAGCAAACGGCCGAACTGACGCTGGCCACCGGCGGCGCCGAGTGGGCGGCGGAACAGCTCGCGGCCATGACGGTGTTGCTCAAACAGCAGGTCGCCGATCTGGAGCGTGAGCGGGCCGCTCGGCAAGACGCCCTGACCCATGAGTTTGATGTGCCGGAGGGCTTGGGCGTAACGTCAAAGACCCTGCAGATGGTCTTGAATGCGCAAGTGCTTGAGCTGGAGGAAGCCATGGCCCTGATGGACCAGGACCTGGAGCATCTGCAATCCGATGCGGGATTCAAGCGCTGGCTCAGGCAGCAGCAGGCCGTGGCCAGCCTGCTCAAACTCGCCTGAAGCACGGCACCGATCAGTTGACGGGAAAGGCGCAGCGGTGCTTGACCCCGGCAATCTCGCCTTCGTGTCTGGCGACCGGCGTTCACGGCGTTGAAGCCCAGTCAACCCGATCGGGTCAAGACCCGTGCACGCATCTGCGCGACCATGGCGTTGTACCCGGCATCGGACTGGCACACGCTGGCGCGAAAAATCACGGCGAACACGAAGGGCCAAAGCCATGCAGCAGCTGGTGGGTGATGTCCGCAGCGGCCAGGCTTTGACAAGCACTGGCGTTTTGCCCGGCCCAGAGGGGAGAGAAGTCGCCACGGCCTTGCGCTTCCCAATGAGCCCGCAGCGGGCCGATGGCTGCGGTGGCAAGAGGGAAGGCCGGTGCGGTGGGGCACATGCCGCCCAGCTCGCGAACCACGCGGTTGGCGATGCTGCGCGCCGGGCGGCCTGAAAACACATTGGTGAGCGCCGTGTGTTGCGCAGCGGGGCTTTGCAACGCATGGCGGTGGATGCTGCTGGTGGTGGCTTCATCGCTGCACAGATAGGCGGTGCCCACTTGCACGCCGCTGGCGCCGAGCGCCATGGCCGCGCGCACGCCGTCTGCGGTGGCGATGCCACCGGCTGCAATCACGGGCAGCTTTACCGCCGCCACGATTTGCGGCAGCAGCGCGAATGTGCCGATCTGGGTTGACACGTCGTCACATAAATACATGCCCCGGTGACCGCCAGCTTCCAGGCCTTGTGCGATCACGGCATTGGCGCCATGGGCCTCTAGCCAGAGGGCCTCCTTCACGGTGGTGGCGCTGGACAGAACGACCGCACCCCAGGCTTTCACGCGCGCCAGCACATCGGGCGCCGGCAGGCCGAAATGGAAGCTCACGACGGGTGGGCGGAACGGCTCGATCAAATCGGCCACAGCGTGGCTGAAAGGCACGCGGCCAGCGCCTGCGGGAACCGCGTCGATATCCAGCCCTGCTTCCGCGTAGTAGGGCGCCAGCGTCTCGCGCCAGGCCGCATCGCGTGCGGCATCTGGTTCGGGGGTGGCATGGCAGAAGAAATTGAGGCTCACCGGGCGCGAAGTGCTTGCTCGCAGTGTTTTCAGTTCGTTCGTGAGCGCTTCGGGTGTGAGCATGGCGCAAGGCAGAGAGCCCAGGGCCCCGGTGTCGCTCACCGCAAGCGCCAAGGCCGAGCCCTGTACACCGGCCATGGGGGCCTGAACCAGGGGATGCTCAATGTTGAGCAGGGAAGTCAACTGGTTTTTCATGGCGCCATTGTGGCGCGCACAACAGGGTTGCCGTTGATCCGGGAAAACCCTGATTCCTTGCCTCGCGAAAAATCATTTAATATATTAAATAATATGAGCGAACCCACTCACTTTGTGCACCGCAACCTGCCCCGCCTTCTGCTCGAAGCGAGGGAGGCTGTGATGCAACACACCCGGCCCAGTCTGCGCGAGCATGGCCTGTCGGATCAGCAATGGCGTGTGTTGCGGGTGCTGGGCGAACACGCCAGCGACCCGGCGGGAGTGGAAACGGGGCGTGTGGCGCGAGAAGCGCTGCTGCTTGGTCCCAGCCTGACCGGGGTGCTCACGCGCATGGAACGCGATGGTCTGATCGAGCGCGAGCGCTGCCCGCAAGACGCGCGTCGCACCGTCGTCAGAGCCACCCGCGCGGGCCTGACGCTGGTGAGCAACCTGTCCACCACCATCGAGGCCCACTACGCCTGGATGGAAAAGCGGCTGGGTGAAGCACAGTTGGCGCAGCTGTATCTCTTGCTCGACAGTGTGATTGCCCTGGAACAACCCCTTGAAGCAGTAGAAAGCGACAAAGCCGAATGAACAACCCTCTGGTTTCCCACTGGACACCCCGTGGCACCGTCTACGGGCCCTTGCTCAACTTCCAGCGCGAACACGCGTTGTGGGCACCGCGCATGAGTGAGGCGCCCTACAAAGCGCCGCCGCAGGCACCGGTGCTGTACATCAAGACCGCAAACACCTTTTCACCATCGGGCGGCACCGTGGTGTTGCCCCCAGGCGCCGAAGCGCTGGCGGTGGGCGCCACGATCGGACTGGTGATGGGTGAGCCGCTGCCGGGCTGCTCCAGACCACGCCTGAGCGCATTGGCGGGTTGTGTCTTGCTCAACGACTGGGCGGTGCCGCACGACAGCTACTTTCGCCCGCCGGTGAAATCGCGGTGTGCCGATGGCTTGCTGGGTGTGGGCGCGGCGCTGGCTCCCGTTCCCGTGGCATGGGACGGGTTGCAAATCGAGGTGCGCATCAACGGCGTCTGGAAGCAGACCGTGGCCCTGGCCGAACTGGTGCGCCCGGCCGCTCAACTGCTGGCCGATGTGGGCGAATTCATGACGTTGCAACCGGGAGATGTTTTGATGGTGGGCACCGATTGCCTGGAAGATGGCAGCCGCCCTTTGGCAAAAGCAGGCGACACGGTCGAAATCTCAGCCGCTGGCTTCAGGCCGGTGGTGCACACCGTCGTGAAAAACCTGGGAGCCGCAGCATGAAGCACGCACGCATTGCCTGGGCCGGTGCCGTGCACGACGCGGTTGAAAAAGAAGGTCAACTCGAACTGCTCACGCCAGCGTTTGCCGGGCGCAGGGTGGGTTTTGATGACGTCGTCTGGTTGCCGCCGCTCGCTCCGCTGCCCCGTCCCCGCACGATTCTGGCTTTGGGCCTCAACTACGCTGACCACGCGAAAGAACTCGAATTCAAACCACCCGTCGAGCCCCTGGCCTTCCTGAAGGGCGAAGCGTCATTGATCGGCCACCGCGCGTTCACGGTGCGCCCGAATGGGGTGAAGTTCATGCATTACGAGTGTGAGCTCGCGGTCGTGATCGGACGCGAAGCCCGGTGTGTGAAAAAGGACGATGCGCTGGATTTTGTGGGCGGTTACACCGTGGCCAACGACTACGCGATCCGCGACTACCTGGAGAACTGGTACCGGCCCAACCTGCGCGTGAAAAACCGCGATACCTGCACGCCCATCGGTCCCTGGCTGGTGGATGCCGCTGATGTGCCGGATCCACAAACCTTGGCCTTGCGCACCACGGTGAACGGCAAGCTGACCCAGCAAGGCAACACCCAGGACATGATCTTTGACGTGCCCACGCTGATCGAGTACTTCAGCGCCTTCATGACGCTCATGCCTGGCGACCTGATCCTGACCGGCACGCCCGATGGTGTCGTCGATTGCCAGCCCGGGGATGTGATCGTCACGGAAATTGATGGCATCGGCGCCTTGACCAATACGATTACCCAAGAGCAAACGGGGTCGGATTCCGATTCAGGAAAGTAAGCCCAAGGGCGAAAACCAAAGCGCAACGGAATCGGGCCCTGACCCGTTTGCGTTGCAGCCGGAGAAAACGAACCATGCAAATCAACCACCTCATCAATGGCAAACATGTCGCCAGCCGCGACACCTTCGAAACCATCAATCCGGCCACGCAAGAGGTGCTGGCCGAAGTGGCCGCAGGTGGCGAACAGGAAATCAACGCGGCGGTGCAAGCCGCGAAAGACGCTTTCCCCGCCTGGGCCGGATTGCCGGCCACCGAGCGCGCGAAGAAGATTCGAGCGCTGGGCGATTTGATCGCCAAGCATGTGCCCGACATCGCGCAGATGGAAACGCGGGACACCGGGCAGACGATTTCCCAAACCGGCAAACAGCTGATCCCCCGTGCGTCCGACAACTTCTCGTACTTCGCCGAGATGTGCACCCGCGTGGACGGCCATACCTACCCCACGCCCACGCACTTGAACTACACGCTGTTTCACCCGGTTGGGGTGTGTGCGCTGATCAGCCCGTGGAACGTGCCTTTCATGACATCGACCTGGAAGGTCGCACCGTGTCTGGCCTTTGGCAACACGGCGGTGTTGAAGATGAGCGAGCTTTCGCCTTTGACCGCAGCGCGGTTGGGCGAGTTGGCGATGGAGGCGGGTATTCCGGCCGGTGTGCTCAACGTCGTACACGGCATGGGCAAAGAGGCTGGCGAGCCGCTCTGTTCGCATCCCGACGTGCGTGCCATCTCGTTCACCGGCTCCACCGCCACGGGCAACCGCATCGTGCAGTCTGCGGGCCTGAAAAAGTTCAGCATGGAGCTCGGTGGCAAGAGCCCTTTCGTGATTTTCGACGACGCCGATCTCGACCGCGCGCTGGATGCCGCGGTCTTCATGATCTTCAGCAACAACGGCGAGCGCTGCACGGCGGGTAGCCGCATCCTGGTGCAGCAAAGCATCTACGCCGACTTCGTGGCGAAGTTCACCGAGCGCGCCAGGCGCATCGTGGTCGGCGACCCGATGGACGAGAAAACCACCATCGGGCCCATGATCAGCCAGGCTCATCTGGCCAAGGTGCGCAGCTACATCGAGCTGGGCCCGAAAGAGGGCGCCACGATGGTGTGCGGCGGCATTGATCGCCCAAGCTATGCGCCCGAGCTCGCGCCCGGTGTGCAAAAAGGCAACTTCGTCTGGCCCACCGTGTTCGCCGATGTGGACAACCGCATGCGCATTGCCCAGGAAGAAATCTTTGGCCCCGTCGCCTGCCTGATCCCGTTCAAGGACGAGGCCGATGCGATCCAGAAGGCCAACGACATTGCCTACGGCCTGTCCAGCTATGTGTGGACCGAAAACATTGGAAAAGCCCACCGCGTTGCCGCCGCGGTTGAAGCCGGCATGTGTTTTGTGAACAGCCAGAACGTGCGCGACCTGCGCCAACCCTTCGGCGGCAGCAAGGCCAGCGGCACGGGACGCGAAGGTGGCACCTGGAGCTACGAGGTGTTCCTCGAACCGAAAAACGTAGCGGTGTCGATGGGGTCGCACCACATTCCACACTGGGGTGGACTGTGAACCACCCCCGCGCCGCCTGCGGCGTCACCCCCTCAGGGGGGTGGAACGTTGCGGGCCGGGAAAGCCGGACCCACCGCGCCCTGGGGTGGTCTCCTGCGTTGCTGGCGGACCTTCTTTGACACACTGTTTTTGAATGGAAAAAGCTCATGGGAAAACTCGCACTCGTCGGGAAGATCACGCACGTTCCTTCGATGTACCTCAGCGAGCTGCCTGGCCCGCGCCAGGGCACGCGGCAGGCCGCCATCGACGGCCATCTGGAAATTCGACGCCGCTGCCTTGAACTCGGCGTGGACACCATTGTGGTGTTTGACACCCACTGGCTGGTCAACGCGAATTACCACATCAACTGCGCGCCCCACTTCCAGGGCAACTACACCAGCAACGAACTGCCGCATTTCATCAGCAACATGGCCTATGAAATTCCTGGCAACCCGGTGCTCGGCAAATTGCTGGCCCAGGCGTGCAACGAACATGGCGTCGAGACACTGGCGCACGATGCCACCACCCTCGCCCCCGAGTACGGCACCCTGGTGCCCATGCGCTACATGAATGCCGACCAGCATTTCAAGGCGGTCTCGGTGTCGGCTTTGTGCACGGTGCACTACCTGAACGACAGCGCGCGCCTGGGCTGGGCCATGCGCAAAGCCGTGGAAGACCACTACGACGGCACCGTGGCCTTCCTCGCCAGCGGCTCCTTGAGCCACCGCTTTGCACAGAACGGCCTCGCGCCTGATTTTGCCCACCGCATCTGGAGCCCGTTTTTGGAGACGCTGGACAAACGGGTGGTCGAGATGTGGGAGCAGGGCGAGTGGAAAGATTTCTGCGAGATGCTGCCCGAGTACGCGGCCAAGGGCCATGGCGAAGGCTTCATGCACGACACTGCGATGATGCTGGGCGCGCTGGGCTGGAGCGAATACCAGGGCAATTGCGAAGTGCTCACCCCATATTTCGGCGCCTCGGGTACCGGGCAGATCAACGCTGTCTTTCCGGTCGAGCCGGTCACGGGTTCGGCCATTCCACTGGCCCAGGCTTCTCGCGCCGATGGCTACACCTCGGTTGCCACGCGCCTCTGACATTCGGATCCACCATGCCTCATCTCGTTGTTCTCTACACCCCCAACCTCGACAAGCCTGCCGCCGACGGAGGCCTCGACATGAGCGGCCTCTGCCGCGCCTTGTGCGACGCCATGCTCACCGTGCACGATGAGCAAGACCGCCAGGTGTTCCCCACCGGGGGCACGCGCGTGCTCGCCTACCCGGCGGCCCATTTCGCCCTGGCCGATGGTGGCGCCGCCGGTGAGGCGGCGGGCCAGGGCGGTGACTACGCATTTGTCTACATGAACCTGCGCATGGCCAAGGGCCGCAGCGCCGAGGTGCACCGGCGCGTGGGTGATGTGCTCGATGCCTGCGTGAAGCAGCGCTTCGCCGAGCAGCTCGCCAGGCGACCCATTGGCATCACCGTGCAAGTCGACGAAGGGCACGAAGTGGCCGATGCCAAAACCAGTTCCCTGCACCCCTTGTTTCAAAAAAAGGATTGACCCCATGTTGAGCCCCGAACGCATTGCCGAACTGGCCGCCGAACTGCTGCAATCGCAGCGCACGCGCGTCCAGGTCGAGCACTTCTCCAAGCGCTACCCGGAGATGACCGTCGAAGACGGTTACCGCATCGGCCGCGCCTGGGTCGATCTGGAAAAGGCGGAGGGGCGCAAGGTGATCGGCCACAAGATTGGTCTCACCAGCCGCGCCATGCAAATCGCCTCACAGATCACCGAGCCCGATTACGGCACCTTGCTGGACCGCATGCTCTACACGGCCAAGGCGGGTGAAGTGCTGGACATTCCCATGGCGGACTTCATCCTGCCGCGTGTCGAAGTCGAGCTGGCCTTTGTGCTGAAGGCGCCGCTGACCGGTCCGAACGTCACGGTGGAAGACGTGCTGGCCGCGACCGATTACATGACACCCGCGATTGAAATCATCGACGCGCGCATTGAGCAGGCCGATCGCCACACCAAGGTGATGCGCAAGGTCTACGACACCATCAGCGACAACGCGGCCAACGCCGGCATCGTCATCGGCGCTGGCGACCCAGCTTTCAAGGCAGACCCGCGTGCGGTCAACCGGCCCTGGTGCGGGGCCATACTGCGGCAAAACGGCGTGGTCGAAGAAACCGGCCTGGCCGCCGGCGTGCAGGGTGACCCGGCCATTGGCATCGCCTGGCTGGCCAATCGCCTCGCGCCTTGGGGTGAACGGCTGGAAGCGGGTGAAATCGTTCTCGCAGGTTCGTTCACGCGGCCTGTGGCAGCAAAAACCGGTGATCTGTTTGAAGCCGATTACGGCCCCCTCGGTTGTTTGCAATTCCGTTTCATTTGAAGAAAGCCAGCCGATGAAAACCCCTGTGAATCCCTTCAAGCAGGCGCTGGCCGAGCGTCGCGCGCAAATCGGCTTTTGGGTCGGCATGGCCAACGGCCTCAGTGCCGAAATCTGCGCCGGTGCGGGTTTCGACTGGCTGCTGATCGATGGTGAGCATTCGCCCAATGGTTTGCAGGACCTGCTCGCGCAGGCGCAAGCCATTGCCGCGTATCCCGAAACCCACGCCATCGCCCGCGTGCCCACTGGCGATGCAGTTTTGATCAAGCAATACCTCGATGTGGGCCTGCAAACCCTGCTGGTGCCCATGGTGGACACCGCCGAGGCCGCCGCCCATTTGGTCAAGGCTTGCCGCTATCCGCAAGACGACGGCAAGGGTGGCATTCGAGGCATGGCCGGTGGCCGCGCGTCGCGTTGGGGGCGTTACCCGAACTACGCCAAAGAGGCGAACGGGCAGGTGTGCTTGCTGGTGCAGGTGGAAACCACGGAGGCTTTGGGCAACCTCGATGCCATCGCCGCCACGCCGGGGGTGGACGGGGTGTTCATCGGCCCGGCCGACTTGTCTGCCTCCATGGGCCATATCGGCCAACCGGGTCACCCCGAAGTGCAGGCAGCCATCGAAGACGCGATCGCTCGCATCTTGCGCGCCGGCAAGGCGCCCGGCATTCTGACCACCGACGAGGCGCAGGCGCAGCACTACCTGTCGCTGGGCGCGGTGTTTGTGGCCGTGGGGCTCGATACCCAAATGCTTGCGCGCCATACGAGTGCATTGGCGGCGCGCTTCAAGGCCAGTGCGAACGCAACGAATGAACTGCCCAAGGGCAGCGTGTATTAGTCTTTTTTGTCGGGCTGGCGAGGTGTTCTCGGCTGGCGGTGACGGGTTTCAAGGAATGAAAAATGGGTGAAGCAAGTTTCAACAAAGTGGCCATCGTGGGTGCTGGCGCCATAGGTGGCTGGATGGGGGTGCATCTGGCGCAGGCCGGGTGTGCGCTGAGCGTTTTGGCGCGGGGCGATACGCTGGCCACTTTGCAGCGCGATGGCTTGCAGATGCGTTCGGGTGACGCCAGCGTCACGGTGCCGGTTCGGGCCTCGAACGATGCGGCGGCATTGGGTGTGCAGGACCTGGTGGTGATCGCCGTCAAGGCGCCGTCACTGCCTTCGGTGGCCCAGCAAATCGCACCATTGGTGGGGCCTGACACCGTGGTGTTGACTGCGATGAATGGCGTGCCCTGGTGGTTTCTGGATGGTTTTGGCGGCGCGCTGGCCGGCAAAGCGCTGGCGTCTGTGGACCCCACCGGGGACATCGCCCAGGCTATTCCTGCGAAGCACGTGATCGGTTGCGTGGTGCACGCCAGTTGCTCGCTGGACGCCCCCGGCGTGGTGCGACACCATTTTGGCGACGGCCTGATCGTGGGCGAACCGGGCGGCGGTTTGACCGACCGCGTGCAGGCCTTGGCGGCCCTGCTGCAAAAGGCCGGCTTCAAGGCCACCGCGTCGCCGCAGATTCAAAAAGACATCTGGTACAAGCTGTGGGGCAACATGACGGTCAACCCGATCAGCGCGCTGACCGGCGCCACCACCGACCTCATTCTGGGCGACGATCTGGTGCGCGGGTTTGTGTCAGCGGTCATGATCGAAGCCAAGGCCATTGGTGAACACATTGGCATCCCGATCGACCAGCAGCCCGAAGACCGCCATGCCGTGACGCGCAAGCTGGGGGCTTTCAAGACCTCGATGCTGCAAGACGTTGAGGCGGGCAAGCCGGTGGAGCTGGATGGTCTGGTTTCAGCGGTGCGCGAGCTCGGGCAGTTGACTGGCGTGGCCACGCCATTCACCGACGCCTTGCTGGGCTTGAGCCGATTGCAGGCCCGTTGCCTGGGTCTGTACCCCGACTGAATATGGCGGGTATGCCCTGTGGTCGCGCCGAGGGGCTGTCGGCAGAATAGGTCGATGTCAGCCATCTGGAATTTGCACCCTCCCCGCGGTGATGCGGTCCTGCCTGCAACCGCAGTTGCAGCGCTGCTCGATGTGGTGTCTTCGCCCTTTTGCGCCGACGCGTTGCTGCGGGCGGTTCAGGCGGTTGTGCCGGTGGACTATCTCTCCCTGGTGAGCATTCAGCGCGACTTGCCCGAGCTGGTTGAAGGCAGTGCTTCTCGGCCGCACGAGCGCTCGGTGGTGACGCGGTGTTTTGGCATTTACCGGCGCCACTATTTCAGGCGCGATGCCATCCTTCCGCTGGCCACCCAGTTGCACCATCAACCGGCGAGCGATGGTGGTTTGGCGCTGCATTGTCGGGCCGACGAGCTGCCTGACGCTGGCTGGCGATCGGACATCTATGAGCAGGAACACCTGACCGATCGCTTCACGCTGCTGCATGCGCCGTCGCCGGGCAGTGTGCAGGCCATTCACCTGTACCGCGACGAACGCCAGGGGCGATTCCGGTCGCAAGAAGTGGCGCGATTGCTCGATCTGGCGCCACTGCTGCGCCGAGCCCACGCTGCGTGGTGGACGGGCAGCGTGGCGCTGAACACGCGCCCTGCGCGTGTCGTTGAGTGCGAACAGCGACTCCAGCGGATCGCACCATCGCTCTCGGCCCGCGAACGATCCGTGTGTGCGCGCATCGCGGAAGGCCTGAGCGCAAAGGGCATCGCTGCCGACCTGAATGTGGCCCCTTCCACCGTGATCACCTTGCGCAAACGGGCCTACCAGAAGCTGGCCGACGCGAGGTTGCCAGCCAATCGCCTTGGCCTTGCGCAACTGCTGAATTGAGCTTCCGCGCTCACTTGCGCTGACATAACCCTGTCTGTCCCCCTCAGAGGGGACAGACAGGGTTGCAGGCCCTGCCTACGATGTCCGAACCGATAACTGCAGGAACGGAGACAGGCCATGTGGCTGCGCAATTGCTGGTACGTCATCGCCTGGGGCCACGAAGTCCCCGCCGCGGAGAGCCCCCAACTATTTACCCGTACCGTGCTCGGCGAGCCGGTGCTGGTGTACCGAACGCTCGGGGGAGATCTGGTGGCGATGGAGGACCGCTGTTGCCACCGCCATGCCCCGCTGTCTGAGGGACGCCGGGAGGGTGACAGTGTGCGCTGTGGCTACCACGGGCTGAAGTTCGAACCTTCCGGTCGGTGCAGCGAGATTCCCGGCTTCGACACTGTACCGGTCAAGGCCTGCGTTCGCATTTACCCTGTGGCCCAAAAGAACAACTGGATTTTTGTCTGGATGGGGGATCCGGTCCAGGCCGATGTTGCATTGCTGCCCGACAACTTTTCTTGCGAAAGCCCTGACTGGCAGCACAAACCGGGCTACATGCACTACGACACGCCCTACCTGCTTATCTGCGACAACTTGCTTGATTTTTCGCATCTCAGCTATGTGCATGAAAAGAGTTTGGGCGGCACAACTCGAATCGCCCAGGCCAAACCAGAGATCACGACCGTGCCGGGGGCGACGGCCGAGTGGCCTCAGATGGGGATCAGGGTTTCGCGCCGTGTGGCCGATGTGCCAGCGCCGCCGTTTTACCAACGTTTTCGCCAGTTCGACACCAACCTCGATCGCTGGTTTGACTACGAATTCCTGTTGCCGGCCACGCTGCTCATGCACTCCGGCGGCTGTCCAACGGGCGGTCAATCCGATGACCCCGCCACTTCTGTCAGGCTGCACAGCTGCCAGACGTTGACGCCCGAGACCGCAACCTCAACGCACTACTTCTTCCAGCAATCGCACCCGGTCAACGAAGGCGACAACAGCGTGACAGAGAGCATCTACAACAGCCTGATTGACGCCTTCAACGAAGACCGCGACATGATCACGGCGCAATTCCGGAACATCGCGTTCGATCCCGAGAGACCCATGATGCCGCTGGGCATGGACGCCGCGCTGACGCGGTTCCGTCGTTTGCTTGAGGGCCGCATCACCGCCGAACGTCATGCCATGAACCAGCCCCATCCGAGCCTGTCAACGCCGGTCGCCTCTTGAACCTTTTCGCCCCTACCCATCTGAAACCGGAGACAACATGAAGAACCATTTCCCTCGACTCGCAGCGCTCTCAGTGGTCTGTGTTGCGGCAGGCGCCACCCAGGCGCAGACCGTGCTGCAGGTATCCACCTGGTTGCCACCTTCGCATGCCGCCACCCTTGCCCAGAACCAATGGTGTGACGCGGTGGAAAAGGGAACCCAAGGCAGTGTGAAGTGCAACCTGCTGCCCAAGGCGGTTACCGCCCCGCCTGGCACGTTCGATGCAGTGCGCGACGGTCTGGCCGATGTGTCCTACACCGTGGATGGATACACGCCTGGTCGGTTCGTGTTCACCCAGGTTGCCGAATTTCCGTTTTTGGGCGACTCCTCCACGGCCACCTCTGTGGCCTACCAGCGGATCTATGACAAATACTTCGCGCCGCTGGGGGAACACCGCGGCGTCAAAGCGCTGGCTGTTTTCACGCACGGTCCAGGCATCATTTTTTCTGTCAAAGAGCCGGTTTCCAGCGTAGCCGATGCAGCCAGGATGAAGTTTCGCATTGGCGGCGGCAACATCAATGAGTTGTCCAAACTCATGGGGTGGAACACCACGTTGAAGCCCGCCACCTCGTCGTTTGAATTGTTGTCCACGGGTGTGATGGACGGTACATTCTTTCCCGACGAGTCCTTGCAGTCCATGCGTTTGAGCATGGTGAAATACGCGACCACTTTTCCCGGCGGTCTGTACAACACCAGTTTCGTTTTCATGATGAACGAGGCCAAGTACAACAGCCTCAAACCGCAAGAGCGGGCGGTGATCGACAAAGTCTCCGGGGAATCTGCTGCGCGCCTGTTCGCCGCCGGCTGGGACCGAACCGATGCCGAATCCCGCGACATTCAGAAGCAAACCGGCGTGCAGAGGCAGATGGCCAACAGCGCGTTTGTGGCTGAAGTGAAAAAGAAGCAAGCCGCGCTGGAGGACCGTTGGGTGGAGACAGCTGAATCGCGTGGCCTGAAAAATGCGAAAGCGGTACTGGACGAATTCCGTGCAGAGGTTCAAAAGGTGAAATGACACCTTCGGCAGGCGTGCTTTCCGGGGTTCGTCAACCCACGAGCGCCGGGAACAACTTGATCAGCCCGGCGGTCATGACCTCCACGGACAGCGCTGCCAGGATCAAGCCCATCAGCCGTGTCATCACGTTGATGCCGGTCTGGCCCAGAAAGCGGGCAATGGGTTTGGCGGCGGCGAAACAGATGGCGGTGGCCAGGCCGATCACCAGGCCGTAGCCGACCAGGGCGGCGTGCTGGAAGAAGGTTTTGGCCTGGTCGGCGTAGATCACCACGGTGGACATCGCGGCAGGCCCGGTCAGCAACGGGATGGTGAGCGGGACCACGGCCACCGAGGTGCGGGCGGCGGCGGCGTCGTCCATTTCTTCCTGGGTCACTTTGGCTTCCGCAGGCTGCGCGTTGAGCATGGAGAGCGCCGAGGTCAGCAGCAGCAGGCCGCCGCCGACCTGAAAGCTGGCCAGCGAAATGCCGAAAAACTCCAGAATTTGCAGGCCGATGATGGCGCAGATCGCGATCACGGTGAAGGCGCTGAAGGCCGCAACCAGGATGGTGCGTTTGCGCTGCGCCGAGCTGAACCCCTGCGTGTAGTGGATAAAGAACGGCACGATCGCCAAGGGGTTGACGATGGCCAGCAGGGTGATGAGGGGCTTGAAGTCCATGGGCGCGATTGTGGGGCATGTCGGCAGCGAGAGAGTCCGCGCGATCCGGCGTCGGGCCGCCCCAAGCCGGATCAGCCCCCTTCGGGGGCAGCGACCCGCGCAGCGGCGGAGCGTGGGGGCGACTTCAATCTAAACATGCCGTAGCCCTCCATGTGCAAGACCTTGTCGCCATGCTGGTTGAACATTTCCCAGACCGTGCGCACCAAGCCCACGTCGGGCCGCTTGCTCATGGGGCGCTTCTCGGTGATGGTGTGCTGCAGGCGCAGAACATCGCCGGGGTAGACCGGCTTGGTCCATTTCAGGCTCTCCAGCCCGGGCGAGCCCAGGCTCGAACTCTCGTGCAGGAAGTTGGTCACCATCAGGCGCATGGCCATGGCGCAGGTGTGCCAGCCACTGGCGCTCAAGGCGCCGAAGACCGAGGCCTTGCCGCCTTCATCGCTGAGGTGAAAGGGTTGTGGGTCGAACTGGCTGGCGAAGGCGATGATCTCTTCACGGGTGGGCGATATCGTGCCGAGGTCCCGGGTCTGACCGATGTCCAGGTCTTCCCACCAGTATTTGATGTGGGGGCTTTGTTCGGGTGTGGTGGCGGTCATGGTTTCACCGCCGGGCCGACCCAAGGTGAAACACGCCCCCTCGGGGGGCAGTGAACCGCAAAGCGGCGAAGCGTGGGGATCTTCATGTCATCTTCCTCCGGAAACGTCAAGCAGGCTCATGGTGGTGTAGCTGGCGGCATTCGAAAGCAGCCAGACGATGGACTGCGCCACCTCATTGGCCGTGCCGCCGCGTTGCATGGGCACCAGGTGCTGCAGGTCTTTGACGCGGCTGGGCAAGCCGCCAGAAGCGTGGATCTCGGTGTCAATCAGGCCCGGGCGCACGGCATTGACGCGGATGCCCTCGGCCGCGACCTCTTTGGCCAGGCCAATCGTGAAGGTGTCGATCGCGCCTTTGGCCGCTGCATAGTCCACGTACTGGCCCGGCGAGCCCAGGCGCGACGCGGCGCTGGACACGTTGACGATGGCGCCACCCTGGCCCCCATGACGGGTGCTCATGCGGCGAACCGCCTCGCGCGCGCAGAGCATGGCGCCGATCACGTTGATGTCGAACATGCGCCGCCAGCGCGCCACGCTCATTTCGTCCAGCCGGGCGCTCACGTCCACCACGCCGGCGTTGTTCACCAGGCCACCCAGCGGCCCGAACTTGGCGTCGATCTTCTGGAACATGGCGAGCACCTGCGCCTCATCGGCCACATCGGCCTGCACGGCCATGGCGGTGCCGCCATCGGCGCGGATGGCGCGCACCACTTCGTCGGCCGCCAGCGAGTTGGCCGCGTAGTTCACCGCCACCGACCAGCCCGAGCGCGCCGCCAGCAGGGCTGTGGCCGCGCCGATGCCCCGGCTGCCGCCGGTCACCAACAGTGCTTGATTCATAACCCGTCTCCTGCAAAAGCCGCGCTCACCGGTTACAACCGAGGTCACGGCGACGTTGTTCAAGTATCAGCTTACCGTCCCTCACCCCAAATGGAGAGCTTCATGCGTCACACAGTCGACTACTATTTCGCCCCCAACAGCCCCTGGACCTACCTGGGCCATGCCCGGCTGGCGAAGATGGCAGCCGCCCGCGGCGCCACCGTGCGGGTCTTGCCGGTGGATCTGGGCGACGTGTTTTCGACCTCGGGCGGCTTGCCCTTGCCCAAGCGCGCGCCGCAGCGTCAGGCCTACCGGTTGCTGGAACTCAAACGCTTCAGCGAGGCATTGGAGATGCCGCTGACTGTGCAGCCCCAGTTTTTCCCGGTGGCCGCCGACGACGCGGCTCGGCTCATCGTCGCCGCCGACATGGCCAAGGGCAGCAACGCCGCCATGGCGCTGACCGGCGCCATCGGCGCGGCCGTCTGGGTTCAGGAGCGCAACATCGCTGATACGGCTGTGTTGGGCGAGTTGCTGGTCGAGTGCGGGCTGGACGCCGGTTTGTTGCAGCGCTCGCAGGACGCCGATGTGCAGGCACGCTATGAGCAGAATACCCAGGCCGCCAAAGACGCCGGGGTGTTTGGCGCACCCAGTTATGTGGTCGACGGCGAACTCTTCTGGGGTCAGGACCGGCTGGACTTCGTCAAACGCCGCTTGCACGCCTGACCGTTTGTTTTCAGTTCATCACCAACAGGAGGCACCATGGGCCAAACGATCTCACTCACGGCCGCCGATGGCTTGGCTTTTTCCGCTTACGTGGCCGAACCTGCGGGCTCGGCCAAAGGCGGCATCGTCTTGTTGCAGGAAATTTTTGGTGTCAACAGCCACATCCGTTCGGTGGCCGATGGCTACGCCGCCGAAGGCTACCTGGTGGTCGCGCCTGCCATGTTTCAGCGCATCAGGCCGGACGTGGAACTGGGCTACACCGATTCGGACATGGGGGAAGCGCGTGCGCTCAAGCAAGCGGTTGAGGCACTGCCTGCTCCCGGCGTGATGCAAGACATCGCAGCCAGCATCGGTAGGGCGGCTGAAGGCGGCAAGGTGGCTGTGATGGGCTATTGCTGGGGCGGACTGCTGACCTGGCGGGCGGCCTGCATGCTGCCGGGCTTGAGTGCAGCGGTGTGTTTTTACGGTGGCGGCATGACGGCTGGTGATGAGCCCGCGCGCCAAGCCTTGGTGCCCACCTTGGCGCACTTTGCAGATCAGGACAACCACATACCCCTGGATTCGGTGGCCGCCTTTCAAAAGGCGCAGCCTGGTGTCGACGTGCAGGTGTATGCGGGCCAGCACGGGTTCAACTGCGATCAGCGCGGCAGCTACGATGCCGCTGCTGCTCAATTGGCTCGGCAACGAACATTGGCGTTTCTGGGGCAACATCTGACCTGAAGCAGCGCCGCCCCGGCCCAACACAACGACCCCACATGATTCGGCTGCACTATTTCCCGAGCACCGCCAGCATGGTGCCCCATATCTTGCTGGAAGAGGTTGGCGTTGCCTATGAGCGGGTCCTGGTGGACCGGGTGAACGACGCGCAAAAGTTGCCTGCCTATTTGGAGCTCAATCCCAATGGCCTGATACCGGTGCTCACCGATGGGGAATTGGTGCTCTACGAGACCGCAGCGATCACGCTGCATCTGTGCGACATCCATCCCGAAAGCGGACTGGCGCCAGCGCTGGGCACGCCAGAGCGCGCGCACTTCTACAAATGGTTGATGTGGCTCACGAATACCTTGCAGAGCACGCTGATGGTCTATTTTTATCCCGGGCGCTGGCTCGATGCGGGCAATGCAGAGGGGGCGGCGGAGGTGAAGCGCCACGCCGAAGAACGGGCTGGCGTCTTGCTCGATCAGGTCGAAGCTGAGCTGGTGCGGCACGGGCAATCCTGGCTGCTGGGAGAAGCTTATTCGGCACTCGACCCTTACCTGTTCACTTTGTGCCGCTGGACGCGGGAGTTTGCGCTGACGCCACCTGCGCGGGATCGCCGGCAACTGGGAAGGCTGCTCCTGCGCATGCTGGAGCGCCCGGCAGTTCAGCGAACCTTGAACAGCGAAGGCCTTGGGGCGCCGTTCGTCTAGGGCTGCGCCTAACGCGAGCTGCGCTCCAGGTAGCGGTGGCGCCAGAAAAACACGCTCAGTCCTACAGCGATGACCACCATGGCACCCATCGCCCACCAGAAGCCTTCTTGCTGGTGCACCAAGGGTATGAACTGAAAGTTCATGCCGAAGATGCCGGCAATCAGGTTCAGCGGCAGAAAAACGGCGGTGAGCACGGTGAGTGTGCGCATGATGTCGTTGGTGCGGTTGCTCTGCGCTGAGAAATGCATCTGCACCGCAGTTTCCGCGTTCTGCTCCAGGCGTCTCACATGGTGTACGACCCGCTCAATGTGCTCCAGCACGTCACGGCTGCGCACCCGCAGCAACTCCAGTCCCCGCAGACCGCCGTTGTGGTCGTCGGCCTCCCAGCTGGCCAGTGACTCGATCCAGTCGAGCACCGCCGATCGCTGGTCTTCGCAAATGTCGTCGAGCTGATGCAATGAGATGCGCGCTTCGAGCAAGGTAGACCAATTCTGAAACCGGGCGCGCGGCTTGAGCAGTTCGGTCTGCCAGTGGTCAAGCTGGCGCGTGAGCTCGCGCCGCAAGTCCAGGTAGCCGTCAACCATGTGGTGGACCACACGCAGCATCAGGTCGGCGGGGCTGGCAGGCAAGTGGGCACCCGGGCTGCGGTTGTTGGCCGATGGGGCGGTCAGCAGCCGTTGGGCATAGTGATCAAGCACGGCGCAGCCGGCCGGATGCACCGTCAGCACCACACGGTCAAACACCGCAAAACCCACCGGGCTGGTGTCGATTTGGCGCAAAACGGGTGGACCGCTGCGTTTGGGGCGCTGCGCCAATGACTGGGCGGGCTCGGCAATACCGTTTTCGGTCTGGCTGGTGGCCAGGCGCCGAAACACCAGCAGGTCGTAGTCCGAGGTGTAGTCAAAGTGGGAGGGCAACTGCTTGTTCAGCAGGTCAGAGATGTGCAAATCCACAAGCGTGTGGCCTGACAGGTCGGACAACGCTGTTTGCACCTGCGCTTGTTCCGCTTCAAGTTCTTGTCTCCCGCAGGCAATCCAGACAAAACCGGAGGCCGGCGCCTGATGTGGCGGATCGGCCAGCTCGGTGACCCCCTTGGGCTGAATGTGGAAGCAACGCAAGGGGGCGCTTTCTGTCAGCGGTTCAACAAGCGGGCGGCATCGCGCGCGAAATAGGTCAGTACGCCATCGGCACCTGCGCGCTTGAAGGCCAGCAGGCTTTCCATCATCACCGCGTCGTGGTCCAGCCAGCCGTTCTGCGCGGCGGCTTTGAGCATGGCGTATTCGCCACTCACCTGGTAGGCAAAAGTGGGCACGCGGAACTCGTCTTTCACCCTTCGCACGATGTCCAGGTAGGGCATGCCGGGCTTGACCATCACCATGTCGGCGCCCTCGGCGATGTCCAGCGCCACTTCGCGCAACGCCTCGTCGCTGTTGCCCGGGTCCATCTGATAGACCTTTTTGTCGGCCTTGCCGAGGTTGGCGGCCGAGCCCACAGCGTCGCGAAACGGACCGTAAAAGGCGCTGGCGTATTTGGCGCTGTAGGCCATGATGCGGGTGTGGACCAGGCCGTTGGCTTCCAGCGCGGTGCGAATGGCGCCGATGCGCCCGTCCATCATGTCGCTGGGCGCGACCATGTCCACGCCGGCTTCGGCCTGAGTGAGTGCCTGCTTCACCAAAATTTCGACGGTGGGGTCGTTGAGGATGTAGTTGTGTTCATCAAGCAGCCCGTCCTGACCGTGGCTGGTAAACGGGTCCAGTGCCACATCGGTCATCACGCCCAGCTCGGGGAAGCGCTTCTTCAGCTCGCGCACGACCGTTGGCACCAAGCCCTCGGGGTTGGTCGCCTCCCGCCCATCTGGCGTTTTTAAGGTGGGATCGATCACCGGGAACAGCGCCATCACGGGAATGCCCAGCTTCACGCAGTCTTCGGCCACGGGCAGCAGCAGATCGAGACTCAGGCGCTCTACCCCGGGCATGGATCCCACCGCCTCGCATCGACTGGCGCCCTCCAATACAAAAACCGGATAGATGAGATCGGCAGGCGTCAGCCGGTGTTCGCGCACGAGGTCTCGTGTAAAAGCGTCGCGCCGCAAGCGACGAGGACGGGACAAAGGAAAAGGTGCAGGTTGAAGCATGGGCATATTGTGGCAAATTGCCTGGATCCTTGGCGCGATGGTCTGCGGGGTCTCTGCTTTCTTATGAACCTGGGTGATTTGACCGGTATTTTGTATCCATAGGTAAAATTGGCAAGGAGATTGAAAATAGAGCGGGTTTGTGTTGAACTCGAACGCACCGACACAATAGGTGTTCGACACAGGCATTTGATGCCATGATTCCCGTTCGGAAAGTTCCTCGGCCTCGGTGTTTTGCAAGCGTCGCGTTTGCACACGAACACACTGAGGACTCCAATCACCAAATCATTGAGACGCAGCATGGCTCAGGACAATAAAAGCAACGCTTCCGCACCGCGGCCTTCCGACGCAAAAGGCGGTGAGACCGATGGCTGGTCCCTCGATGACCATTGGCCTGAACTGGTGGGCGGACTGGCCGATCAGTTCACCGAAAGTGTGAGCTCGTTGCAGCATCAATTTGACCAGTTGTTGTCTGCAGGTCGCATCAGCAAGCAAGAACACCGCGCGATGTCGATTCCGGCAGAGCGCATCAAACTGGCCGGCGTGAGCGCACAGCAGATCAACCGCTTCTACATGGGGCGTATTCGCCAAACCCACGAAAAAGTCGACATGTCGCAGTTGGTCGAGGGGGTGCTTCAAGAGCGCAAGCAAGAGCTGGCCACCTTGGGTATCGCCCTGCGTCGCAAGCTCAAGCCCGTTGAGGTCTTGATCGATCCCACCGTTGCACACACGTTCGTCAACGCCGTTCTGGACTGGAGCCTGCCGTTCGGCAACCGGGTCGACATGCGCTTGGATCTCAACGCCTGGCCGCAGCACGCCCGCTTTCTGGTGCGCGTGGCCAACGATGGTGCTCCCCCGTCCAGCGCTGCCAGCTCAGACAGCCTGAGCTGGATGCTCATTCGCCAGATCGCGCTTGTGGCCGGGGGGATAGAAATTGATCGCACCCTGAGCGATGACGGTGTGACTTTCACTGCCATGTTCACCCGGACGGTGCAGGCTGTAGATGGCATCTCGGCAGTCGACCTGTCGGATGACCACTCGTCGATGTTCAAGTCGTTGTCAGGCACCTACGTGCTGACCATTTCACCAAGCTTGCAAATCCGTGCAGATGTCCGGGATGCATTGAGGGAAATAGGTATTTCGTCTGACAGTGTTGTGGACTTCCAACAGGCACGCGATGTGATCAAGAGCCGCATGCCCAACCTGATCGTTGTGGATTCGGAAATCAAGGACGACGAGTTTGACGAATTCCGTAGAGCCGTGCTTCGCGAGGTGTTCGAGTTTCCCTTTGTTGAAATTTCGCCAGATGACAGCTCCTTCGACATGTCCGGTTTTGGCGAGTTTTCAATGGCCAAAGTTGGGCGGGGCAACATTCGCGAAGCCCTTGGTACCGCGGTGATGTTTGAGCTGGCAAAAATGATGTAAGTCGGACGACTTCAGTTCAGGTGGAAACACCGTTTTCATAGGGAGAACGGTGTCAACAGCGTGACGAAATCAGACTTTCTGTTGTAGCATTGCTGTGGGCTTGCCTTCGGGTGGGCTCCCCGCTTTTCCTCCCTGAGCGGGTGCCTTAGTGTGTGACAGCAAAAAGGCTTCCCAACCCGGCCCTATGGGCCGGGTTTTTTTTGTCTCGACGTTTCTTTCCTCGGGTGTCGCCAGGCGAAGGCGCACGCAGGCACGGCGATACACTGACGCCCATGTTGTGGGTCAAATCTTTTCATATCGTGTTCGTGGCCAGCTGGTTTGCCGGCCTGTTCTACCTGCCGCGCATTTTTGTAAACTTGGCCATGGTGCCGCCCGGTAGCGATGCCGAGCGGCAGCGCCTTCTATTGATGGCACGCAAGCTCATGCGCTTCACGACCATGCTGGCCGTCCCGGCGGTTGCGCTGGGGCTGTGGCTGTGGGCGGGGTATGGCATCGGTTGGGGTGCTGGCAATGGCTGGATGCATGCCAAGCTGCTGGTTGTTCTCCTGGTTCTTGGTTATCACCATGCTTGTAGCGTCATGCTGCGCAAGTTCGAGCGCGGAGAAAACCGCCGCAACCATGTCTGGTACCGGTGGTTCAATGAGGCCCCTGTTTTGATGCTGGTGGCTGTGGTGGTACTGGTTGTGGTCAAGCCGTTCTGAGCCCCGCTGAAATAGGCAGACCCTAAAATGCCCCCATGGAAAACCAGTCCCCCTACTACGAGCGTCATATCTTCTTTTGCCTGAATCAACGAGAGGGTGGGGAGGCATGCTGCGCGCCCCATGGTGCCCAGGCGGCATTCGACCGCTGCAAATCCCAGGCCAAAGCGCAGGGCCTCCTGGGTGCTGGAAAAGTCCGGGTGAACAAGGCGGGCTGCCTTGACCGGTGCGCGGGGGGGCCGATTGCCGTGGTGTACCCGGAAGGGGTCTGGTACAGCTATGTGGATCAGAGCGATATCGACGAAATCGTCGAGTCTCACTTGCGCGATGGCGTGGTCGTGGAGCGTTTGTTGACGCCCCCCACCGTGGGTCGCTGATGAACGCGCAGACCGAGAAAAAGCTGATTTCCGGACCTGCCGGCGCACTTGAGCTGGCGATCGATCGACCCGGTGGTGAAGCCAAGGGTGTGGCGGTGATTGCGCATCCGCACCCACTGTTTGGCGGCACCATGACCAACAAGGTGGTTCAGACCTTGGCGCGCGCCTTTGTTCTGTCTGGCTGGACCGCGGTGCGATTCAATTTTCGTGGGGTGGGCGCCAGCGCCGGCGTTTACGATGAAGGGCGTGGCGAACTGGCAGACATGGTGGCTGTGGTGCAGGACCAGGCACCCGAAGGCGCGTTGTGTCTGGCAGGGTTTTCGTTTGGTGCCTTTGTGGCAAGCCATGCGGTGGCTCATATGGCCGCCGAACGTGAACTGAGCAAGGTGGTTTTGGTGGGCACGGCCACAAGCCGTTTCGAAACGGCCTCTGTGCCCCCGGAACTTCACTCGCGTACGTTGGTCATTCACGGCGAGGCGGATGACACCGTTCCGCTGACGTCGGTCATGGACTGGGCAAGGCCTCAGGTTTTGCCGGTTCTGGTTGTCCCTAGCGGCGGCCATTTTTTCCACGGTCAGTTGCCGCTGTTGCGAGAGTTGACCGTGCGCCATTTGCAGGCTTGAAGAGCCTGCTTTCTTTGATCTTTTAAGGGGTGAGTATTTTGCTGCGTCGATCGTTGATGCGTTGGGTTGCCGGGTTGGTGTGTGTTGCGGGGTCCTTCTCTGCGGTGGCGCAGCCGCCGAAGCCGCCCGAGATTGCGGCCAAGGCCTATTTGTTGATGGATGTGACATCAGGGCAAGTGTTGGCGTCAAATGATCCCGACAAGGCGGTGGAGCCAGCTTCGCTGACCAAGTTGATGACCATTTACGTGGTGTTTGATGCGTTGAAATCGGGAAAAATCAATCTGGAACAGACTTTCCCAGTCAGCGAGCGTGCCTGGAAAATGCCGGGTTCGCGCATGTTCATCGATCCAAAGATGCAGGTGCCCGTGGAAGACCTGATCAAGGGCGTGATCGTGCAGTCCGGCAACGATGCCTCGATGGCGCTGGCCGAAGGGGTTGGCGGGAGCGAAGAACGCTTTGTTGAAATGATGAACCAGCAAGCCAAAGTGCTGGGCATGACCAACACCACCTACAAAAACCCGGAGGGTTTGACCGAGGCTGGCCACACCACCACCGCCAACGACTTGGCGCGCCTGGCGACGCGGTTGATCAAAGATTTCCCGACCTACGTGGCCTATTACGCGATTCAGCACTACCGCTACCCCGGTACCCCCAAAGCGAACGACACCAACCGCAACCTGTTGCTGTTTCGCGACCCTACTGTCGACGGGCTCAAGACCGGCCACACCGACGCGGCCGGCTATTGCATGGTCGCTACCGCACATCGACCAGTAGCAGGTCTGGGCGAAGGCCCGGCCGGCGAGCGCCGGTTGCTGAGTGTGTTGCTGGGGGCCTCCAGCGAGAACGTTCGGGCTGCCGAAAGCCAGAAACTGTTGAACTGGGGCTACACAGCCTTCGATGCCGTCCGGTTGACGTCGGCCGGTCAGGCTCTGGCAACGCCGCGGGTATGGAAGGGCCGGTCGCCTGGAGTGAAGCTGGGCAAGGTTGATGGCGTGGTGGTCTCTGTCCCGGCAGGCGAAGGTCCGCGCATCAAGACCGAAATTGTTCGGCCGGAACCCTTGGTGGCGCCTTTGCTGAAAGGGCAGTCCCTGGGCGTTTTGCGTGTGACCTTGGCGAGCGGCGAACCGGTGACGGAAGTGCCGTTGACGGTGCTGGAGACGGTTGAAGAAAGCGGCTTTGTGGGCCGGGCCTGGGATTCCTTGCGCCTGTGGATTCAGTAGGCGCTGTCTTGGCTTCAGTCTGAAAAGCCGCCCTTGGGCGGCTTTTTTGCTTTCACTCGGAACCGCGATACCAGGCGCGTTGCAGATTTCTACGTCCCGTGCTATAGTCGAGGGCTTTTCGGAATCTTCCGAGAAGTTTTCGTTTTCGCTTTATTTTTTCTAAACGTTTAGGGACGTTTCATGCCAACCATCAATCAACTCGTGCGCCACGGCCGGGAGGTCGAAAAGACCAAATCCAAGAGCCCGGCCATGGAGAACTCTCCTCAGCGTCGTGGTGTCTGCACCCGTGTTTACACAACGACTCCCAAAAAGCCTAACTCCGCTTTGCGTAAGGTTGCCAAAGTGCGCCTGACCAACGGTTTTGAGGTGATTTCCTACATCGGCGGTGAAGGCCACAACCTGCAGGAACACAGTGTTGTGCTGGTTCGTGGCGGTCGTGTCAAGGATTTGCCAGGTGTGCGTTACCACATCGTGCGCGGTTCGCTCGATTTGCAAGGCGTGAAAGACCGCAAGCAGTCGCGCTCCAAGTACGGTGCGAAGAAGCCCAAAGCCAAGTAATCCTCGGCTGCAAGCAAAAGAGATATTCGGTGCTGTTTGCCGCGTGGCGCGGTGAAATCAGCGTAGTGACCCGGAGCCTGCAATGTCGCGGGTGGGTCGAGTAAGTGAGAGTCAGGCTTGTCTCTCGCGGTGTCTGCCAAGATGCCAACTGAAGCAAATTTAGAGGTGAAAAAATGCCACGTCGTCGCGAAGTCCCTAAACGTGAAATCCTGCCGGATCCTAAGTTCGGCAACGTAGAGCTCTCCAAGTTCATGAACGTGATCATGGAAGGCGGCAAAAAAGCCGTCGCCGAGCGCATCATTTATGGTGCTCTGGAGCAGATTGAAAAGAAGACCGGTAAAGACCCGGTCGAGGCGTTCTCCGTCGCCATCAACAACGTCAAGCCCATGGTGGAGGTGAAGTCCCGCCGCGTGGGTGGTGCCAACTACCAGGTGCCCGTTGAAGTGCGCCCTGTCCGTCGTCTGGCTTTGTCCATGCGCTGGATCAAGGAAGCCGCCCGCAAGCGCAGCGAGAAGTCCATGGCCATGCGCCTGGCCAACGAGTTGATTGAGGCCACCGAAGGCCGTGGCGGTGCCATGAAAAAGCGTGACGAAGTGCACCGCATGGCCGAAGCCAACAAGGCATTCAGCCACTTCCGTTTCTGATTCGGGCGCTGTCCGCTCCGTCTCATTTAACCTGACCCGAGAGCCCGCTTTCCCTTGAAAAAGGGCGGCGGGCTCGACCCAATTTTGGAGTATTTCCATGGCACGCACCACGCCCCTTGAGCGTTACCGCAACATTGGTATTTCCGCGCACATTGACGCCGGTAAAACCACCACCACCGAACGCATCCTGTTTTACACGGGTGTGAACCACAAAATCGGCGAAGTTCACGACGGCGCCGCGACCATGGACTGGATGGAGCAAGAGCAAGAGCGTGGTATCACCATCACGTCCGCTGCAACGACCTGCTTCTGGAAGGGCATGGATCTCAACTACGAAGAGCACCGCTTCAACATCATTGACACCCCCGGCCACGTGGATTTCACCATTGAGGTGGAGCGCTCCATGCGCGTGCTGGACGGTGCTTGCATGGTTTATTGCGCCGTGGGTGGCGTGCAGCCCCAGTCGGAAACCGTCTGGCGCCAGGCCAACAAGTACAAGGTGCCACGTCTGGCCTTTGTGAACAAGATGGACCGCACCGGAGCCAACTTCTTCAAGGTCGTTGAGCAGATGAAGCTGCGCCTGAAGGCCAGTCCTGTGGTCATCGTGATCCCAATCGGCGCCGAAGAGAACTTCAAGGGCGTGGTTGACCTGATCAAGATGAAGGCCATCTACTGGGATGAGGCTTCTCACGGTATGAAGTTCGATTACCGCGAAATCCCTGCCGAACTTCAGGCGCAGGCCGAAGAGTGGCGCGAGAAGATGGTTGAGGCGGCTGCCGAAGCCAGCGAAGAGTACATGAACAAGTACCTTGAAGAAGGTACCTTGACGGAAGCTGAGATCAAGCAGGGTATTCGCACCCGCACGCTGGCCGCTGAAATCCAGCCCATGCTGTGTGGCACGGCCTTCAAGAACAAGGGCGTGCAGCGCATGCTCGACGCCGTGGTTGACTTCCTTCCTTCGCCTGTGGATATCCCGCCTGTTGGCGGCACCGATGAAGACGAAGAGCCCGTTTCCCGCCGTCCTGCCGACGACGAGAAGCTGTCCGCCCTGGCGTTCAAGCTGATGACCGACCCGTATGTGGGTCAGTTGACGTTCGTTCGCGTGTATTCCGGCGTGCTGAAAAAGGGTGACTCCGTTTTCAACCCGATCAAGGGCAAGAAAGAGCGTATCGGCCGTATCGTTCAGATGCACGCCAACAACCGCCTGGAAGTCGAAGAAATTCGCGCCGGTGACATCGCTGCTTGCGTGGGCTTGAAAGATGTGACGACGGGCGAAACCCTGTGCGATCCTGATGACATCATCATGCTTGAGCGCATGGTCTTCCCCGAGCCTGTGATTGCACAGGCCGTGGAGCCAAAGACCAAGGCCGATCAGGAAAAAATGGGTATCGCCTTGCAGCGTCTGGCCGCAGAGGATCCATCCTTCCGCGTCAAGACCGACGAAGAGTCGGGCCAGACCATCATTGCCGGTATGGGCGAGCTGCACCTGGAGATCATTGTCGACCGCATGAAGCGCGAATTCGGCGTGGAAGCCAACGTGGGCAAGCCCCAGGTTGCCTACCGCGAAACGATTCGCAAAACCATCGAAGACTCCGAAGGCAAATTTGTTCGCCAGTCGGGTGGTAAGGGTCAGTACGGCCACGTGGTGTTCAAGATTGAGCCCAACGAAGCCGGCAAAGGCTTTGAATTCGTTGACGCCATCAAAGGTGGTGTGGTTCCTCGCGAATACATCCCTGCTGTGGAAAAAGGCGTGATCGAAGCCTTGACGACTGGTGTGTTGGCTGGCTACCCCGTGGTCGACGTGAAAGTCACGCTGCACTTCGGTTCGTACCACGACGTTGACTCGTCGGAAATGGCCTTCAAGATGGCCGCCATCTTTGGTTTCAAAGAAGGTTGCCGCAAAGCCAGTCCCGTCATCCTCGAGCCCATGATGGCCGTGGAAGTTGAGACGCCAGAAGACTACGCCGGCAACGTCATGGGCGATCTGTCCAGCCGTCGCGGCATGGTGCAAGGCATGGAAGACATGGTTGGTGGCGGCAAGGCCATCAAGGCAGAAGTGCCCCTGTCGGAAATGTTCGGCTACTCGACCACGCTGCGTTCCGCAACGCAAGGCCGTGCAACGTACTCCATGGAGTTCAAGCACTACGCCGAAGCACCGCGCAACGTCGCTGAAGCGATCGTTGCAAGCCGCGCGAAGTAAAGCGCTGCCGGTCCACTCCAAGGTCGCCGCAGATCTGGCTTTGCCAGTCTGCCAGCGACGCCCTCTTGAGGGGGAGCGACAAAGTCGCGCAGGGGTGGACCAAAATTTTTGTCTTCGGCGCCGCGCAAGCGGTTGACCAGCTGCCCGTGGCAGGTCTTGGCCGGAAACGTTAAACAGTCACGGGCATTGTTCTTTTAGAGGCATTTGCAATGGGTAAAGAAAAATTCACACGATCCAAGCCGCACGTCAACGTGGGCACCATCGGTCACGTTGACCATGGCAAGACCACGCTGACGGCCGCTATTGCGACCGTGTTGTCCAAGAAGTTTGGTGGCACGGCCAAGGCCTACGACCAGATTGATGCTGCACCTGAAGAGAAGGCCCGCGGTATCACCATCAACACCGCTCACGTTGAGTACGAGACGGCCAATCGTCACTACGCACACGTTGACTGCCCAGGCCACGCTGACTATGTGAAAAACATGATCACCGGTGCTGCCCAGATGGATGGCGCCATTCTGGTGTGTTCCGCCGCTGATGGCCCAATGCCACAGACCCGCGAGCACATCCTGTTGTCGCGCCAGGTGGGCGTGCCTTACATCATCGTTTTCCTGAACAAGGCCGACATGGTGGACGACGCTGAATTGCTGGAACTGGTCGAAATGGAAGTGCGTGAGCTCCTGACCAAGTACGACTTCCCTGGTGATGACACCCCGATCATTCATGGCTCCGCCAAGCTCGCCCTCGAAGGCGACACGGGCCCATTGGGTGAAGAGGCCATCATGAAGCTGGCCGACGCACTGGACACCTACATCCCTATGCCAGAGCGCGCTGTTGACGGTGCGTTCCTGATGCCTGTGGAAGATGTGTTCTCCATCTCCGGTCGTGGCACCGTGGTGACCGGCCGTATCGAGCGCGGTATCGTCAAGGTTGGCGAAGAAATCGAAATCGTTGGTATTGCCGATACCCAGAAGACCACCTGCACCGGTGTGGAAATGTTCCGCAAGCTGCTGGACCAGGGTCAGGCTGGTGACAACGTCGGTATCTTGCTTCGCGGCACCAAGCGCGAAGACGTGCAGCGCGGCCAGGTGCTGTGCAAGCCCGGTACGATCAAGCCACACACCCACTTCACGGGCGAGATCTATGTCTTGTCCAAAGACGAAGGTGGCCGTCACACGCCTTTCTTCAACAACTACCGTCCCCAGTTCTACTTCCGCACGACGGACGTGACCGGTTCCATCGAGCTGCCAGAAGGCAAAGAGATGGTGATGCCTGGCGATAACGTGTCGATCACCGTCAAGCTGATCAACCCCATCGCCATGGAAGAGGGTCTGCGCTTCGCCATTCGCGAAGGCGGTCGTACGGTTGGTGCTGGCGTGGTCGCCAAAATCATTGCTTAAGGACACACCAGATGTCATCCAAGCAAAAAATCCGCATCCGCCTGAAGGCGTTTGACTACAAACTGATCGATACCTCGGCTGCCGAGATTGTTGAAACCGCCAAGCGCACCGGCGCGATTGTCAAAGGCCCTGTGCCTTTGCCAACCCGCATGAAGCGTTTTGACCTGTTGCGCTCGCCGCACGTCAACAAAACGAGCCGCGACCAGCTCGAAATCCGTACGCACCAGCGTCTGATGGACATCGTGGACCCGACCGACAAAACGGTTGATGCCCTGATGAAGCTCGACCTGCCTGCAGGCGTGGACGTCGAAATCAAGTTGCAGTAATGCCGCTTTGCAGACCCTCGAACGGTCACTGATCGGTCGAGGGCTTGCAGAAAAAATGCCTGCTGGTTATACTCGCAGGCTTTCCTGCCTTTTGGTGGGAAGTAAGTAGTAGGAGGCAGCAAGCTGTTTAAACAGCTGCGCCATTCGCCGCGGAGGTTCTTTCGAGAGCCGCCGCATCATCAGCCCCGGCCAATTGCAGTCGGGAACGGAGAAAAGAAATGAGTCTTAGCAACTCCCTCGGGTTGTTGGGTCGCAAGGTTGGCATGATGCGCCTGTTCACCGAAGATGGGGATTCAATCCCCGTCACGGTGGTCGACGTGTCCAACAACCGTGTGACGCAAGTCAAAACTCAAGCCAATGATGGCTACGATGCGTTGCAGGTCACCTTCGGTGCCCGTCGTGCGTCCCGCGTCACCAAGCCTATCGCAGGCCACCTGGCCAAGGCCGGTGTTGAAGCGGGTGAGATCATCCAGGAATTCCGCGTCGCTTCTGACGTCGCTGCCCAGTACCCCGCAGGTGCTGTTGTGGCTGCCACGGCTGTTTTTGCCGCTGGTCAGAAAGTGGATGTGCAGGGTACTTCGATCGGTAAAGGCTTTGCCGGTACCATCAAGCGCCACAACATGAGCTCACAGCGCGCGTCGCACGGTAACAGCCGTTCGCACAACGTGCCGGGCTCTATCGGTATGGCTCAAGATCCTGGTCGCGTGTTTCCTGGAAAGCGCATGACCGGCCATCTGGGCGATGTCACCAAAACCATTCAAAACCTGGATATTTTCCGCATTGACGAAGCCCGTCAGTTGCTGATGATCCGCGGTGCTGTGCCGGGTGCCAAAAACGGTTTCGTCACCGTTCGCGCAGCCATCAAGGCCAAGCCAGTCGCCGACAAGGGAGCAAACTGATGCAAGTTGAACTCCTGAACGACCAAGGTCAGGCCGCCTCCAAGATGGATGTGCCTGAGACCGTGTTTGGCCGTGACTACAACGAAGCGTTGATTCACCAGTTGGTGGTGGCCTATCAGGCCAACGCCCGCCAAGGTACGCGCGCTCAAAAAGGTCGCGACCAAGTCAATCACTCGACGAAAAAGCCTTTTAAACAAAAAGGCACCGGTCGCGCTCGCGCTGGTATGACGTCCTCGCCCATCTGGCGCGGAGGCGGTCGTGCTTTCCCGAACAAGCCCGACGAGAACTTCACGCAGAAGATCAACAAGAAGATGTACCGCGCTGGTATGGCTTCGATCTTCTCGCAGCTCGTGCGTGAGGGCCGCTTGGCGGTTGTGGAATCCATCAAGCTGGACTCCCCAAAGACCAAGACCCTGGCTGCCAAGTTCAAGGCTTTGAACATGCAGTCGGTCCTCGTGATCACCGAAGAAGTGGACGAGAACCTGTACCTGGCTTCGCGCAACCTGCCCAACGTGTTGATCGTTGAGCCCCGTTACGCCGACCCGCTGTCGCTGGTGCACTACAAAAAGGTGATCGTCACCAAAGGTGCCCTCGACCAGTTGAAGGAGATGTTCGCATGACCATCACAAAATACGACGAAGGCCGCTTGATGCAGGTGCTGGTTGCACCCATCGTGTCGGAAAAAGCCACTCAAGTGGCTGAAAACACCAATGCGGTGTTGTTCAAGGTCTTGCGCGATGCGTCCAAGCCTGAGATCAAAGCCGCCGTGGAGTTGATGTTCAAGGTTGAAGTGCAGGGCGTGTCCGTGCTCAACCAAAAGGGCAAAGCCAAGCGTTTTGGTAAGTCCATGGGCCGCCGCGATCACGTTCGCAAGGCCTATGTGACCCTCAAGCCTGGTCAAGAACTGAACTTCAGTGGGGAGGCTGCGTAATCATGGCTGTCATTAAGATGAAACCAACCTCACCAGGCCGTCGCGGCATGGTGAAGGTCACGCGTGACCACCTCCACAAAGGTGAAGGTTACGCACCCCTGCTGGAACCACAATTCCAGAAGGCCGGCCGTAACAACAACGGTCACATCACGGTTCGCCACAAGGGCGGTGGTCACAAGCACCACTACCGCGTGGTCGACTTCCGTCGCACCAAGGATGGCATCCCTGCGAAGGTCGAGCGTATCGAATACGACCCGAACCGCACGGCTCACATCGCTCTGTTGTGCTACGCCGACGGCGAGCGCCGCTACATCATCGCCCCCCGTGGCGTTGAAGTGGGTGCCACGCTGTTGTCGGGCTCCGAGTCGCCGATTCGCGTCGGTAACACGCTGCCTATCCGCAACATCCCGGTCGGTTCAACCATCCACTGCATCGAACTGCAAGTTGCAAAGGGCGCTCAAATCGCTCGCTCGGCTGGTGCTTCTGCTGTGCTGTTGGCCCGTGAAGGCATTTACGCTCAAGTGCGTATGCGTTCGGGTGAAGTGCGCAAGATCCACGTGGATTGCCGCGCTACGCTCGGCGAAGTGTCCAACCAGGAACACAGTCTGCGCCGTTTGGGCAAAGCCGGTGTCAAGCGCCACATGGGTATCCGCCCAACCGTGCGCGGTACCGCCATGAACCCAGTCGATCACCCGCATGGTGGTGGTGAAGGCAAGACCGGCGAAGGCCGTGCACCAGTGGATCCATGGGGCAACCTGACCAAGGGTTACCGTACCCGCAACAACCGCCGCACGCAGTCGATGATCGTCTCGCGTCGCAAGAGCAAGAAGTAAAGGGCTGACAAAATGAGTCGTTCACTTAAAAAAGGCCCTTTCATTGACCATCACCTGATGGCCAAGGTTGAAAAGGCTGTTGCAACAAAAGACAAGAAGCCCGTCAAGACATGGTCGCGTCGCTCCATGATCTTGCCTGACTTCATCGGGCTGACCATTGCTGTGCACAACGGCAAACAGCACGTGCCTGTATACGTCACCGATCAGATGGTTGGACACAAGCTTGGCGAGTTTTCGCTGACGCGCACGTTCAAAGGCCATCCGGCAGACAAAAAAGCGAAGAAGTAAGGACCAACCATGAGCACAGAAACTCGCTCCATCGTTCGCGGTGTGCGCCTGTCGGTGGACAAAGGCCGCCTCGTCGCCGATTTGATTCGCGGCAAGAAAGTTGACCAAGCGCTCAACATTCTCGCGTTCACACAGAAAAAAGCCGCTGGCATCGTCAAGAAAGCTCTGGAGTCGGCTATCGCCAACGCCGAGCACAACGACGGCGCCGACATCGACGAATTGAAGGTCACGACCATCTACGTCGAGCAAGGCACCACGCTCAAGCGTTTCTCGGCCCGCGCCAAAGGCCGCGGCAACCGCATCAGCAAACCCACCTGTCACATCTATGTGACGGTTGGAAACTGAAAGAGGTCACTGGAATATGGGACAAAAAATCAACCCAACCGGGTTCCGCCTCGCAGTTTCACGCAACTGGGCCAGCCGCTGGTATGCAAGCAACCGTGACTTCGCGGGCATGCTCGCCGAAGACATCAAGGTGCGTGAGTACCTGAAGGGCAAGCTGAAGAACGCCGCTGTTTCGCGCGTCGTGATCGAGCGCCCCGCCAAAAACGCCCGTATCACCATTTACTCGGCACGTCCGGGCGTGGTGATTGGCAAAAAGGGCGAGGACATCGAGCGTCTGAAGAAAGAACTGGCTGCCAAGTTGGGCGTGCCGGTTGCAGTCAACATCGAAGAGGTGCGCAAGCCCGAAATCGATGCCAAATTGATCGCCGACAGCATCACGCAGCAGCTCGAAAAACGCATCATGTTCCGTCGGGCCATGAAGCGTGCGATGCAGAACGCCATGCGTCTGGGTGCCCTGGGCATCAAGATCATGTCTTCCGGTCGTTTGAACGGCATTGAAATCGCTCGTTGCGAGTGGTACCGCGAAGGTCGCGTGCCACTTCACACCCTGCGCGCTGACATCGACTACGGCACGTCCGAAGCCAAGACCACCTACGGCATCATTGGTGTCAAGGTCTGGGTTTACAAAGGCGATCACCTCGGCCGCAACGATGCGCCTGTGGTAGCCGATACGCCTCGTCCAGAAGAAGAGCGTCGCCCACGTGGCCCGCGCCGTGAGCGTCCAGCTGGCCCGCCAGCCCGCGCCGCAGTGCGTCGCCCAGGTGCCAGCGCCGCTCCTGCCGATGGCAGCGACAAGCCTGCAGAAGCCACCGCTGGTGCTGATGCAGATACCAAATCCGCCGTTAAGCGCGTTCGCAAAGACGCACCCGCAGAGGCATCTGCGGACGGCAAAGGAGAATAAACATGCTGCAACCTGCACGTCGCAAGTTCCGTAAGGAACAAAAAGGCCGCAACACCGGCGTCGCCACCAGCGGCGCTACCGTGGCTTTCGGTGACTTCGGTTTGAAGTCCACCGATCGCGGTCGCCTCACGGCCCGTCAGATCGAAGCCGCACGCCGTGCGATTTCCCGTCACGTGAAGCGTGGCGGCCGTATCTGGATCCGCGTGTTTCCGGACAAGCCGATTTCCCAAAAACCTGCCGAAGTCCGTATGGGCAACGGTAAGGGTTCGGTTGAGTACTACGTGGCTGAAATTCAGCCAGGCAAAGTGCTCTACGAAATCGTCGGTGTTCCAGAACAGCTGGCCCGTGAAGCTTTCACTCTGGCAGCCGCCAAACTTCCTTTGCGCACCACATTCGTGACGCGCATGCTGGGTCAGTGATTCAGGAGACTATCAAATGAAAACTACTGATCTGCGCAAAAAGGATGTGGCTGGCCTCGAAGCCGAAGTGAAATCGCTGCAAAAGGCCCATTTCGGCCTTCGCATGCAAAAAGCCACGCAACAACTCAACAATACCGCAACGCTCGGCGATACCCGCCGCGACATTGCCCGTGCCAAGACCATCTTGGCCGAGCAACAGCGTGCTGCGGCCGCCGGCAAATAAGGAGCGAAATTATGACGGAAGCAAAAACCTCCCTCAAGCGCACCTTGATTGGCAAGGTGGTCAGTGACAAACGTGCGAAGACCGTGACGGTTCTCGTGGAGCGCCGTGTGAAGCACGAGCTCTACAACAAGATCGTCGCCAAGTCGAGCAAGTACCATGCGCACGACGAAAAAGGCGAGTACAAGATGGGCGACGTGATTGAAATCTCGGAAAGCCGTCCGCTGTCGAAAACCAAGAATTGGGTTGCGACCCGCTTGGTGCAAAAGGCCGCACTGGTTTAAAGACCTTTGCGCTGCCCGCAGCGCCTCATCAAAAAGCGACCGACAATCTCGGTCGCTTTTTCTTTTTCTGGCCTCAGTTTTTTTGGGGCTGCAACAATGGTCTTGCGACCACACACAAGGAGTACCCCATGATTCAAGTAGGCGAAAAAATCCCTGCAACGGTGTTGATGGAATATGTGGAAGTCGAGGGCAATGGGTGCAGTATTGGCCCTAACCCGGTGGATACCACCAAGGCCACAGCTGGCAAAACCATTGCCTTGTTCGCGCTGCCCGGGGCCTTCACACCCACCTGTTCCGCGCAACACGTTCCGGGCTATGTGGCCCAGTTTGATGCATTCAAGGCCGCAGGTGTGGACGAAATTTGGTGCGTGAGTGTGAACGATGCCTTTGTGATGGGTGCCTGGGCGAGGGATCAAAAGACGGGAACGAAGGTTCGCATGCTGGCCGATGGCGATGCCGCTTTTGCCAAGGCCACGGGCTTGACGCTGGATCTCACCGGCAAGGGTCTGGGCTTGCGCAGCAACCGCTACTCGATGCTGGTCAAGGACGGTGTGGTGACCACGCTCAATATCGAGGGCCCCGGGAAATTTGAGGTCAGTGACGCCGCAACGTTGCTGGCCCAGGCGAAGGCCTGATTGCTCTGCGCCGGTTGTTGGCGCTTCCCCTTTTCTAGTGACGGAAGGCCGCTGCATATTCTTGCAGCGGCCTTATTTTGTGGCGGGCGCTAGCTGTTCGAGCTGTGCACCAGATCGGCGAGAAGATAGTGCGCGCCTGGTATAGGGTTGTGATAGTAGGGTGCAACTTCCACAAAGCCCGCCTCTTGATAGAGGGCGCGGGCGGTCTCCATTTCGCTCAAGGTGTCCAGCAACATGGTGGCGTAACCGGCTATCTGGGCCTGCATCATGATGCGCTCGACCAATTGGCGACCCAGGCCGAACCCGCGAAATGCAGGACGAACAAACAAGCGTTTCATCTCGCAGGCGTTCACATGATCGCTGCTGACCATCGACCGCAGGCCGCAACAGCCAGCAGGCGCTCCGTCAACCAACGCCAGAAAAATTGCACCCATGGGCTCGGTGTAGTCGCCTGGCAGGTTCGCCAGTTCTTCGTCAAAGCCCTGAAAGCACAGGTCAATATCGAGAGAAGCCTGGTAGTCGAGGAACAATGCACGAACGGCTTCGATATCAGCTGGGGTATCGGCCAGTCGCATCTCAATTGCGGCAGAGGAGAGGGCGGTCATGGAACTCGGGGCAAGACAGGCGGGGAACCACTATACGACAGCGCTCTAAAAGCCACTGGAAGCACCGAACTCGATCAGCCGGTTCACGCCATAGGCACACAGCAACAGAAGGCCAAGCGCCAGCAGGCGGGTGGCTGCCGTGTCCTTGCTGGGTTCGACGGGCGTGGATAGAACCTTGTCGCCAGCGAACATGGGGCGAACCAGATCCTCTTTCCTGACCCATTTGTAATAGGCAATCGCCAGCAGGTGGAGGGCAACCAAAACGATCAGAATCACCTTGCCCACTTCCTTGTGGTAACCCGTCGCCAACGACACGGTATCACCTGAGACCAGGGCTGAAAGCGGGCCTGCAAAAGCAATATCGTCGTCCGCGAAAAGCCCGCTGCCCACCTGCGCCAATAACACCAGCAGCATCGCGAACACAGACAGTGCGCCAGTGGGGCTGTGCCCCGCAGTGAATGTGGCCGGGCTCTCGCCGCGAAGGTGTCGCAACAACGAAGCTGGCGAGTAGACGAAGCTGACAAAGCGGGACCAGCGCCCACCGACAAAGCCCCAACTGATGCGAAACAACAGCAGGGTCAACACACTGTAGCCAAAGCGGAAGTGCCAGTTCATGGCATTGCCGCCGATATTGGCGGTGACCACCAGGCCGACGACGCAAATCGCCAGGGCCCAATGGAACAGGCGGGTTGGCAGGTCCCAAATACGAGTGGCATACATGGTTGAAACAGACCTATTAGGATTGGAAAGTCCACACAATAACTGAGAGTTCCGAGGTGCTGAAGTTCCATGCGGAACTATTGCGCAACCCATACACTCCTCAACAGGTGGTTGATTGCCACGCCAAATCACACAGTCCACATCCACGGAGGTTCTATGAAACTGATGGCTACCTTGACCCTGGCCGCTGCGGCCGCCACCCTGGCTGCACCCGCCATGGCCCAATTCAAAAACGGTGAAGATGCGGTGAAGTACCGCAAAGCAGCGCTTACCGTCATGGGCAACCACTTTGCCCGGGTGGGCGCAATGGCCAGCGGCAAGCAGCCATTTGATGCCAGGGTAGCGGCTGAAAACGCCGCGCTGGTTGAAACCTTGAGCAAACTTCCATGGGCCGGGTTTGTTGCGGGTACCGATAAGGGCGATACGCGGGCGCTGCCTGAAATCTGGACCGAAGCCGATGCCTTCAAGGCAGGGGCAGACAAGATGCAGGCGGCTGTGGCCAAGCTCAGTGCGGCGGCCAAGACAGGCAATCTGGATGCGGTCAAAACCGCGTTCGGTGAAGCCGGCCAGACCTGCAAAGCGTGTCACGACGACTACCGCAAAGACTGAAGCGGCGCTTCAGATCAAAACAAAATGGCCAGCACGGTGAACGTTGCTGGCCATTTTGCCTGTGTACCGGGCACCGGCAAAAGCGCTACCCCTTGCTCAGGAGCTCGCCAATCAAGGCATGCAATGCCTCCATGTTCGGTTCGCCGACAAAGCGCTTGACGATGCTGCCTTCTTTGTCGACGAGGTAAGTGGTGGGCGTGAGTTTGACATCCCCCCAGTCTTGGGCAATCTGCCCGGTGTTGTCGATCGCCACTTTGAAGGGCAACTGGCGTGACTGGGCGAAGCTCACGACCCAGTTCGGCTGGTCATAGCTCATAGCCACGGCAACTGTTTCATACCCCTGGTCCTTGAACTTGTTGTGTGTAGCAATCAGCGCAGGCATTTCCTTGACGCAGGTCACGCAGGTCGTCGCCCAAAAGTTCACCAGGGTTACCTTGCCTTTCAGGTCGGCCGTGGTGGTCTTGGATCCATCCAGCAGCACGAAGGTGGACTGAGGTGCCGCGTCGTTGGTGCTGCACCCGGTGAACGCCAGGCCGCTGGTTGCGATCAAGCCAGACAGGAGAAGCGTGCGACGCGAGGTAGGTGTAAACATATTGAAGCTGTGTGGCGGGCTGATTTTGAAGGGGCGTGGCCCTGATTAGGCAGTGAGAAGCTGTTGGGTCGCAAAAAGTTCCTTTGAGCGCGTTGGCCCAAGAGCTGAAAAGTGGCCAAGCGCCTATCTGCGCAATTTGCTTCGGGCCTCGGTCAGGCGGGCATCAAGGTACTCACCATAGAAATCGGGCACGGCAACGCCCTGCAGGCGCTCCGCCAGCTCTTCGCCCCGACTCCCGAAGAACAACACAGTGGGTGCGAATTTTGCCTTCCAGGCGGCCACCTGTTCAGCCGGACTGGACGTTTCGCCCTTGAACCCCTGCAGCAGCGTGCGCCTGTCGCGTGTGTCGAGCTGAACCGCAACAATCTCGCCCGCCTTGAGCATGGGCAACAAATGGTGTTGCCGCACCAGATCACAAAATGGGCACCCGGGCAAGGTGGTCATCACCACCAAGGGCTCACCCTTGGACGCCGCCATCTGGGCAGCAGCGCGCAGCGAAGTCGGGGTAGGCAGCGCCAAGGAGGGCCGGGCGGCGGCCGGGGCAACAGAGGTCATGGTGGGAATGCCGATGGGGCGATCAAACAGGGGTGAATGTCAAACAATACCCCGGCGCCGGAGTTCCGACAAGCGCACGGCATCAGCGCCAAGCCAGTCCGTCAGCACTTGGGCGTTGTGCTCTCCCAGCAGCGGCGGCGGGAGGTCTTGGCGCACCGGCGTCACGCTGAGCTTCATCGGGCTGGCCACCAGCTCCACCGCATCGGCCAATGGGTGGGACCAGGTGTGCACCATTTGACGGTGCTGCACGTGAGGGTCAGCGAACACCTCCGCCAGGTTGTTGATGGCGCCACATGGCACTTTGGCCGCTTCCAGCGCCGCCAGCCAGTCCGCCTTTCCGCGGGATTTCATGATGACCTCGAGCACGGGAACCAGTGTGTCCCGGTGACGGACCCGGTTCTGGTTGCGGGAAAACCGTTCGTCGGTGGCCAGCTCAGGGCGACCCGCCACACCGCAAAACTTGGCGAACTGCCCGTCGTTGCCCACGGCCAGGATGAGGTGTTGCGGCTGCCCATTGGCATCGGGGGCGACCTCAAACACCTGGTACGGCACGATGTTGGCGTGGGCGTTGCCTGCTCGGCCGGGCACCTTCCCATCGGCCTTGCCGCGCACCAGGTAGTTGGCGCCCAGGTTGGCGAGCATGGCCACCTGGGTGTCCAGCAGCGCCATGTCAATGTGTTGCCCTTCACCGGTGCGCTCGGCGTGGCGCAAGGCGGCCTGGATGGCCACGGTGGCGTACAGGCCGGTGAACAGGTCGGCCACAGCCACTCCGACTTTTTGCGGGCCGCCGCCTGGCAGGTCGTCGCGCTCGCCGGTGATGCTCATCAGGCCACCCATGCCTTGTATGGCGTAGTCGTAGCCGGCGCGTTCCTTGTAGGGGCCGGTCTGGCCAAAACCGGTAATGGAGCAATAGACGAGGCGGGGGTTGATGGCCTTCAGGCTCTCGAAGTCGAGGCCGTACCGTGCCATGTCGCCCACCTTGTAGTTCTCCACGAAGACATGGGCGTGTCCCACCAGCTCGCGAATCAAGGCCTGGCCTTCTGGATGAGCGATGTCGCAGGTAACGGAGCGCTTGTTGCGGTTCGCGCCCAGGTAATACGCCGCCTCGGCGGTATCTTGCCCATCACGACCGCATAAAAACGGAGGACCCCATCCGCGCGTGTCATCGCCGCCAGGGTGGGTGCCGCTGGAGGGGCGCTCAACCTTGACCACGTCTGCGCCCAAATCGGCGAGGGTTTGCGTGCACCAGGGGCCTGCGAGCACGCGCGACAAATCGAGTATCCGGATACCATCCAAAGCGTTCATCCCGCCATTGTCGGCGACCCTGACCCGGCTGGTGAGTCAGCCCTGCTTTCTTTGGAGTATTTGTGGCGGTTTCGATTCGTGGTCCGGTTCTCACAGCGGCGCTGGCCTCTTGCCTTTTGGGCGCCTGCAGCCCCACTTTCAACTGGCGCGAGCTGCGCGCCGATGGCGCGCCGCTGGTGGCGCTCATGCCTTGCAAGCCCGAGACCGCCACCCGCCCGGTGCCCATGCTGGGGGAACCGACCGAGTTGCACATGCACAGCTGCGAGGCGGGTGGTCTGACCTTTGCAGTGGCCTGGGCGAAGCTGGACGACGCCACCAAGGCCGCCGAAGCGCTGGAACAATGGCAGGCGGCATCGTTGGCCTCCATCCGTGTGGTGCCTGGTGCGTCAACCGGATGGGTGATGGCATTGCCGGGGGCTACCCGGGTTCAGGGCGTCAAGGCGCAGGGCAGCGATCACCTGGGTCAGCCATTGCAAACCCAGGCTGTCTACTTCGCGCAAGGCGGCTGGGTATACCAGGCGGCGGTCTATGGCCCGAAGCTTCCCGAGCAAGCCACCACCGCGTTTTTTGATGGTTTGAACCTGCCGTGAGTTCGGTGGACGGACTATTGCGAGATGGTGAAAGTGGCCGCATGGCCGCTACCGAGCAACTCGGGCCGCGTGCCGCTGTGACGGTGTTTCTGACCTTCGCCTTTGCCTACTTTTTCTCCACACTGGTGCGGGCCATCACCGCCACGCTGTCGCCGACGCTGAGTGCCGAGCTGTCGCTGAGTGCGAGCGAACTGGGGCTGTTGGCCGGGGGCTACTTTTTCGGATTTGCGCTGACCCAGTTGCCCCTGGGCAGATGGCTTGACAGGTATGGGCCGCGCCGCATCAGTGTGGCATTTTTGAGTGTGGCGGTGCTGGGCTGTGTGGCGTTTGCATTGGCGACCAGCTTCACGGGCCTGCTTGCGGCGCGGGTGCTCACCGGCATGGGGGTGAGCGCCTGCCTGATGGCTCCGCTTACCGGTTACCGCCGTTGGCTCACGCCGGCGGCCCTCTTGCGGGCCAATTCATGGATGTTGATGACGGGCTCGCTGGGCATGGTGGCGGCAACCCTGCCGGTTCAGTGGCTGATGCCCCTGCTGGGGTGGCGCGGCCTGTTTTGGGTGTTGGCCGCCTTGCTGGTGGTGTGTATGGGATTGCTCGCCTGGCGGGTGCCTGCTTGGCGGCACCCCGACCCGGCCGCGGCAGGCGCAGCATTCCCAGTGGGCTACCGCCAGATTCTGGTCCATCCCTATTTTCGACAAATGGTGCCCATCGCCTTTATCAACTATGGCGGCCTGGCAGCGGTGCAAACGCTGTGGGCGGGGCCCTGGATGGTGCGGGTCACGGGCCTTTCGGCGCAGGCGTCAGCGCAAGGGCTGTTTGCCATCAACCTGTGCATGCTGTGTGCGTTCTGGACCTGGGGGCTGATCAACCCCGGCTTGGTTCGGCGGGGCCTGGCGCCCGAGCGCTTGATCGCCTGGGGTTTGCCGATCAGCATGCTCGTGCTTGCGGGCATTGTGTGGATGGGGCCTGCGGCCGGGTGGACCATGTGGGCGCTGTTTTGTGTCAGCGGCACCTTTGTTTCCCTGTGTCAGCCCGCGGTGGCGCAGGCCCTGCCTGCGCAAGCGGCAGGCAGGGCGTTGTCGGCCTTCAATCTGGTGATTTTTGCCGGCATTTTTACCGTGCAGTGGGGCCTCGGTCTGGCCGTGGACGCACTGGGCGCACTGGGTTGGGACACTGTGGCGAGCTTTAGGGGAGCATTTGCGGTGTTTGGGCTGTGCTGTTTGTTGGCTTATGGTGTCTTTCTCCGGGGCTACGTCAGCCAATTGCAGCGCCGGCGGGGCTAAACTCTGCCAGATATGAACAGCATATTTCTCATCGCGCACGCGCCCTTGGCAACCGCCCTGCGGCAATGTGTACTGCATGTGTTCCCCGACAGCGCAGACGATGTGGTGGCTTTGGATGTGCAACCCAATATGCCGCCCGATGAAACGCTGGCGCAGGCCCGCGCGATGATGGCGCAAGGCAAGGGTCCGAACACCTTGGTGTTGACCGACGTCTTTGGCGCGACGCCCTGCAATGTGGCGCAAAAACTGGTCGACGGGGTGCGTTCGAAACTGATCACAGGGGTCAATCTGCCCATGCTGTTGCGCACCGTGTCGTATCGCCATGAATCCCTGGATGCACTGGTTTCACGAGCCATGATCGGTGGCACACAGGGTGTGATGCACGTGGCGGTAACCGCTCCTCAAAATCAAGCCAATCGCAGTGTCAATGATCAAAAACAACATCACCATCAGCAATAGGCTGGGCCTGCATGCCCGTGCCTCGGCCAAGCTCACCAAGATCGCAGGAAGTCACCAGTGTGAGGTCTGGATGACGCGGGGCGACCGCCGCATCAACGCGAAAAGCATCATGGGTGTGATGATGCTTGCCGCTGGAGTGGGCAGCGAAGTCGAAATTGAAACCGATGGCGTCGACGAACAGGCCTGCATGGACGGTTTGCTGGCACTGATCAATGACAAATTCGGGGAAGGGGAATGAACATCGCCCCGCACGCCGCTGTTGCGATCGCATCCCTTGCGCCACCGACACGCTTCGTTGGACAGCCTACTGGTTTGAATAAACGATGACACTGAGCGTCCACGGTCTGACCGTCTCCCGGGGGATTGCCATTGGCCGGGCGGTCATCGTTGCGTCGAGTCGTGTCGATGTGGCGCATTATTTCGTCAAGCCAGAGCAACTGGAGTCGGAAGTTCTGCGTCTGCGCGAAGCGCGCAATGCGGTGGTTGCCGAAATCAGCAAGGTGCAGCTGAGCTTGAGCGAGCTGGCCAATAACGATGCCCATCCCGAGCTCAGCGCATTGCTCGATGTGCACCTGATGCTGTTGCAGGACGAGCAGCTCACCAGCGGCGTCAAGCACTGGATCGTTGACCGTCACTACAACGCCGAATGGGCGCTGACCACGCAACTGGAAATCATTGCCCGCCAGTTCGACGAGATGGAAGACCCCTACCTGCGCGAGCGCAAGGCCGATCTCGAACAGGTTGTCGAACGCATGCTGCGGTTTATGCGTGGTGTGTCCTCACCGGTGACCAAGCCTCCCCTCGCGCTGTCGGGCGGCGAAGGGGACGACGCGCTGACGGCCGAGACCGAAGATGTACCGCTGGTTCTGATTGCCCACGACCTGTCGCCGGCCGACATGCTGCAGTTCAAACAAAGCGTGTTCGCGGGATTTGTCACCGATGTGGGTGGCAAAACCAGCCATACCGCCATCGTTGCCCGCAGCATGGACATTCCGGCTGTGGTGGGCGCGCGCTCTGCCAGTCAGGTGATTCGACAGGACGACTGGGTCATCATCGACGGCGATGCCGGTGTGGTGGTGATCGATCCGTCGGCCATCGTCTTGGCCGAATACGAACAGAAGCGGCGCCAGGGTGAGGTGGAGCGTGAGCGTCTTTCAAGACTCAAGAGCACCCCCGCGATCACGCTTGACGGTCAGCGCATCGAGCTGATGGCCAACATCGAGCAGCCCGGTGATGCGGTGGCCGCGCTGAAAGCCGGCGCGGTTGGAGTGGGCCTGTTCCGAACCGAATTCCTGTTCATGGGGCGCAATGGCAAGCTGCCCGACGAAGATGAGCAATACGCAGCCTACCTGGCTGCGGCAGAGGGTATGCACGGCCTGCCGGTCACGATCCGGACCGTGGATGTGGGCGCCGACAAACCACTCGATCGCGCTGCTGGCGGGCGTTCGGGCGAAGACCACCTCAATCCGGCACTGGGCTTGCGCGCCATTCGCTGGAGTCTGTCTGAGCCCACCATGTTCCTGATGCAGTTGCGTGCCATCTTGCGTGCCGCTGCCCATGGCGCCATCAATTTGCTGGTCCCGATGCTTGCGCACGCCAGTGAAATCCGCCAGACCCTGGCGCTGGTCGATCGCGCCCGTGCCCAGCTCGATGAGCGGGGCCAGGTATACGGTGCCGTTCGTCTGGGGGCCATGATCGAAATCCCAGCCGCAGCCCTGAGCATCCCGCTCTTTTTGCGGCACTTCGATTTCCTCTCCATCGGTACCAATGACCTGATTCAGTACACCCTGGCCGTCGACCGGGCCGATGAAACCGTGGCGCATTTGTATGACCCGCTGCACCCCGCGGTTTTGCACTTGTTGTCCAACACCATTTCGCTCTGCCGCAACCAGGGCAAAAGCGTGAGCGTGTGTGGCGAAATGGCGGGTGATGTGACCATGACGCGGCTGTTGCTGGGCTTGGGCTTGCGCACTTTTTCCATGCATCCGTCCCAGATACTTGCGGTCAAACAGCAAATTGTGCGCAGCGACACAGCCAAACTGGCGGTGTGGGCTCAAAGCGTTTTGGCCGCCGATGATCCGGCTGCCCTGATGGCTGACTGAGCCTCCTGACCATGCTGCTGCGCATCCATCACGCTGCGATCATCTGCTCGGACTACCAACGATCCAAGCGGTTCTATACCGAGGTGCTCGGCCTGAAAACCGTTGCCGAACATTTCCGTGAAGCGCGCAATTCCTGGAAGCTCGATCTGGGGTTGCCCGATGGCTCGCAGGTTGAGCTCTTCTCGTTTTCCGGCGCGCCACCCCGACCGTCCTACCCGGAGGCCCAAGGCCTGCGCCACCTGGCCTTTGCCGTGGCGGATGTGGCCGATTTCCAGCAGAGGCTCGAATCGATGGGCGTGACCACCGAAGGCATTCGCGTGGACGAATTCACCGGCCAGCGCTTTGTCTTTTTCGCTGACCCGGATGGTTTGCCGCTGGAACTGTACGAAGCCGCAGCCTGACCTGCGGTCAGCCATCGACTTCAAATTCGCGCATCAGCGCTTCGCCCCATTCCCACGGCCCGGTCAGCGTCAGCGTGACCGTGGTCCACTCGCCATCGCGGCTTGTTTGTTCGTCCGCATCCCAGGCGCCGCCTTCGTCCAGGGGGCCTCTGGGGCCAGGTTCGTTAGACATTGCGGCGGACAAAACCGCCTGAGCCTCGGCCTTTGCATCGGGCCAATCGGCGTCGCGCACGCTGGCCATGGCCTCCCAGGTGCCGGTGCCCTCGCCATCGTCGCTGGCGTCAAAAATCAGGTAGTTCAGTTGCATGCGCCGATTGTCGTGCCAAGGGTCAGACCAATCCCATCCCTGCCCAGCCGGCCGCCAGCAACAAGGCCAGCCATGCAGGGTGCTTGCCGCGCGTGGCCCAGGCGACGAGCAAGGCTGCCGCGGCCAGTGTGAGCGTACAGATGGCGACAAGATCGTGGCGCAGGCTGGGCGGCACGTCGGGCTGCGCAGCACGGATCAGCAGCGCCGAGATGCACCAGTTGAAGCCGGTAACCAGGTGCCACGAACCCCAAAGAATGCGCACCTGGAACTCGCGCAGCAGCGGCGCGCCATGGGTGGGCACCAGGCCGCCCTGGCGCATGTGCCGGAAAATGCGGGTCTCGCCCATGACCGAGTGCACGGCCCCGATCAAAAAAGCCAGCAACCCGGCGGCCAGCAACCAGGCGTTCATGGCGCAGCCCCTTGGCCGGCGCGGGCGTTTGGCACCCGGTGCAGCCACAGCTGTATGGACTGCTTGGGCCGAAGCGTCACGTGCATTTCTGGCTCGGCACGCGGTGCGTTGTCTGGCAAGTGGAGTTCAAAGCGCTGCAGCAGCATGGCCGAGAGCAGCGTCATCTCGAGCATCGCAAAGTGTTGACCCAGACACACGCGGGGCCCCGCGCCGAAGGGCATGAAGGCACCTCGCGGGATGGGCGAGGCGCCTTCCAGGAAGCGTTCGGGCAGGAAGGCTTCGGCGTTTGCAAAATTGCGTTCATCGCGGTGCAGCACATAGGGCGCAATGCGCAACATGGCGCCTTTGGGAGTGTGCCATCCGCCGAGCTCAATCGGTGCGGTGGTGCGGCGCGCCATGATGGCCGCCACGGGTGGGTACAGGCGCATGGCTTCTTTGAGCGTGGCGGTGAGCCATGGCAGTTGGGGCAGATGCTCGGGGCCGGGTGTGCCTGCGCCCACCACCGATGCCACTTCTTCCCGCGCGCGTTTTGCCGCCTCGGGGTGCTCGGCCATCAGGCGGCTCCACCAGAGCAGGGCCGTGGCCGAGGTTTCGTGCCCGGCCTGGAAGCTCACCATGCATTGGTCAAACACCTCTTGGGGCGACAAGATTTCACCCGTTTCTTCATCGCGCAGGGCCAGCAGGCGACCGAGCAGATCGGCGTGGTCGCCGCCTTCAACGTGGGAGGAGCGTCGAGCATCGATGTGGCCTCGAATCAGGCTGCGCAGGGTGTGCAATGCCTGGCGCTTGGCCGCCTTGCCAGGCAGGGGCAGCCAGTCGGGCAGCGTGAAGAGATGGAACATCTCTCGGTAACCAGTGGTTGAGAGCACTTGGGTGGCCTTCGCGGCCGCGAGGGATTCTGGCTCGGCCGTCTGGCTGAACAGTGTGCGCAGGATCACGTCCATGGCCGCGCCGCTCCACAGCGTGTCCATGTTCACCAAGGCGCGCTCCTGACCTTTGGGCGATACCGCATCAAAGGCTTCTTTGGCCGCCGTGGTCATCAACTGCGCATAGCCGTTCACGCGTTGGGGTGTGAAGGCTGTCATCAGCATGCGGCGCTGGCGTTGCCAGGTGGCGCCTTCAGTCACCAGCACACTTTGGCCAAAGACCTCGGAGAACACCTCAATGCCGCGTTCCCACCGAAGGAGGTGGTCGGCATGGGTGACCAGCGCTTCGCGCACCAAGTCGGGCGACATCAGATCCCAGACATTTTCTGACAGCAGCTTCATGTGGCTGATGTCGCCATGGTCACGGCGAAGGCGGGTGCAAAAACCGAGGTAGTCGGTCTTCATTTCTTTGAGCAAAGGCAGCCCCCACCAGCGACTTGCCGGGCCGGACGGCCGGCCTGCACGGGCAGGGCTGTTCGGAGGATGCATGGTGCTGGTGTGCAAGTTCATGGCGCCATGCTCGGGCCTTGTCGGGCGTTTGTATTGAACGATGTCGACACGGCGGGGTTATTCGGGAGCCTTGGTTCTTTTCTCCTACACTGCGCCCATGGCCACCTTGGCTCAACGCCCCTGCCCCATCCACCCCGAGCTGTTGCCCAGCGGCGCAATGTGGCAGCCGCGTGCATCGCTGGCCAATTGTCTGCGCGGGGTTTTGGTTCGCAGCACTTTGGGTGCAGATCTGGACGACGCACAGCGCATCAACCATTTTCCGGCGTCGCCCTTGTGCAGCTTGGGCTGGTTGTTTTCCGGGAGCAGCAGTGTGTTGTCATCGCCCCAAGGTTCGCCTGAACAAGCGTTGGCTGGCGAACGCGTCCCGTTGTCGGCTCGCTGGGTGTTGGCGGGCCCTCAAACGCAACCCACCGCGACCTGGAGTCCAGGCCCTGCGCACGGCATGATGGTGATGTTCATGCCCGATGCGTTGCACCTCTTGACCGGGCTGGAGCCGGTGGAACTGATCGACCAGTTTGTGGATGCCAGCGAACTTCTGCCGCTCGACTGGATGGCCATGTGCCAACAGGTGCAAGGCGCCCCAGAAGATGCGCAGCGGTTGGCGATATTGGAAAACTTTTTGGATCCTCGCTGGCAGGCCTGCAGGCCCACCTTGCCCCTGTATGCCCATCGGTACGCCGATTGGGCGCTGCACCTGGCCCAACGCGCGGCCCTCTCGGGGCCCGGTCGCAGTGCCCGTCAGCTGGAACGGCGCGTGAAGCGGTGGTCCGGCTTGCCGATGCGCGAACTGCGCGGCCTGGGGCGCGCCGAGCAGGCGTTTTTCAATGTGATGGCCGCGCAAAACGAAGGCCCATTCAGTTGGGCCGATATTGCCACCGACAACGGCTACGCCGACCAGTCCCATTTGTGTCGTACCGTGCGGCGCATCACCGGTTTCAGCCCAGAAGCCTTGCGGCAAGGCATCCAGCGCCAGGAGAGTTTCTGGGCTTACCGGGTCTGGATGTGAGGTGAATCAGAAAAGAAAAACGGCGCCCTAAGGCGCCGTTTTGTTTCTGTTGCCTGTGTGGTGTGATCAGGCCGCTGCTTTGACCTTCAAGCGCCAGGCATGCAGCAAAGGCTCGGTGTAACCGCTCGGCTGTTCCTTGCCTTTGAACACCAGATCCAGTGCGGCCTGGTAGGCCATGCTGGTGTCGAAGTTGCCGGCCATTTTTTTGTACAGCGGGTCGCTGCCGTTTTGCTGATCGACCACGGCGGCCATGCGCTGGAATGTCGCGTGTATACGGCCTTCGCTGACGATGCCATGGTGCAGCCAGTTGGCCATGTGCTGGCTGGAAATGCGCAGCGTGGCGCGGTCTTCCATCAGGCCCACGTTGTGGATGTCGGGCACCTTGGAGCAGCCCACGCCCTGGTCAACCCAGCGCACCACGTAGCCCAGAATGCCCTGGGCGTTGTTGTCGAGCTCCTGCTGGATTTCTGTGTCGCTCCAGCTCGGGTTCGCGCTCACAGGCACGGTCAGCAAACCGGTCAGCAGGTTGTCGCGTTCGGCGTTGAAGTCAATCTTTTCCATTTCCTTTTGCACGTCGGACACCAAGACCTGGTGGTAGTGCAGGGCGTGCAATGTGGCGCCGGTGGGGCTGGGTACCCAGGCGGTGTTGGCGCCGGCTTTGGGGTGGCCGATCTTTTGTTCCAGCATGGCCGCCATCAGGTCGGGCATGGCCCACATGCCCTTGCCAATCTGGGCCTTGCCGCGCAGGCCGCAGTTGAGACCGACCAGCACGTTGTTGCGCTCGTAGGCCTGGATCCAGGCGCTGGTTTTCATGTCGCCCTTGCGGATCATGGGGCCGGCCAGCATGGCGGAGTGCATCTCGTCACCGGTGCGGTCGAGGAAGCCGGTGTTGATGAAGGCCACGCGGCTGGATGCGGCGGCGATGCACGCGGCGAGGTTGACGCTGGTGCGGCGTTCTTCGTCCATGATGCCCAGCTTGACGGTGCTGTCTTTCAGGCCCAGAACCTGCTCGACGCGACCGAACAATTCGGCGGCGAAAGCCACTTCTTTGGGGCCGTGCATCTTGGGCTTGACGATGTAGACCGAACCGGTGCGGCTGTTTCGAATGCCTGCGCTGGCGTTTTTCTGCAGGTCGTGCAGGGCGATGGTGGTGGTGACCATCGCGTCCATGATGCCTTCGGGAATCTCCTTGCCTTCCGCACCCCAGAGGATGGCGGGGTTGCTCATCAGGTGGCCAACGTTGCGCACAAACATGAGGCTGCGGCCGTGCAGGCGCACGTCGCCACTGCCCTTGGACGCCGTGTACAAACGGTCAGCGTTCAGGCCGCGCTTGATGACCTTGTCACCTTTGGGCACGTCTTCTGTCAGGTCGCCCTTCAGAATGCCCAGCCAGTTGCGGTAGGCCAGGGTTTTGTCTTCGGCATCCACCGCGGCCACGGAGTCTTCCAGATCGAGAATCGTGGACAGGGCGGCTTCCATCACCACGTCTGAAATGCCGGCGGCATCGAGCTGGCCAATGGGCTTGCTGCGGTCGATGCGGATGTCGATGTGCAGGCCGTTGTGCGCCAGCAAGACACTGGACACGCCGGCGGCATCGCCCTGGTAGCCCACGAACTGCGCCGGGTTTTTCAGCCCCACGACCTGACCGCCTTTGACCGCCACTTGCAGCGCGCCGTCTTTGACGAAATACACCGTGGCGTCGGCGTGGGAAGCGCCGGCCAGCGGTGCGGAATCGTCGAGCAGCTTGCGCGCAAAAGCGACGACTTTGGCGCCGCGTTTCTCGTTGTAGCCCGGGCCTTTTTCGCAGCCCTCGGCTTCGGAGATCGCATCGGTGCCGTACAGCGCGTCGTACAGGCTGCCCCAGCGCGCATTGGCGGCGTTGAGGGCGTAGCGGGCGTTCAGGATGGGCACCACGAGTTGCGGGCCCGCCTGGATGGCCAGCTCGGCGTCGACGTTCTCGGTGGTGGCCTGCGTGTCAGCGGGTGTGGGCACCAGATAGCCGATGGTTTCCAGAAACTTGCGGTAGCCGGCCATGTCCTTGATCGGGCCGGGGTTGGCCTGGTGCCAGGTGTCGAGCTCGAGCTGAAGGCGGTCGCGCTCGGCCAGCAAGGCAGCATTTTTTGGGGCCAGGTCGGTGACGATGGCGTCAAAGCCCTTCCAGAAGGCTTCGCTGGTCACGCCGGTGCCGGGCAAGACCTGTTGGTTGATGAAGTCGGCCAGTTCGGTGGCGACTTGCAGGCCGTGGATGGTGGTGCGTTGGGTCATGAGGTGTTCCCTTTCTAAGTCAAAAAACAGATTCAAATTGAAGCGGTGGCGCGGCGTTCAGGCCGCGTCCAGGTAAGCGAGCACATCGCGCAGGCTGTGGCCGATGCGGTGGGGCAAAACGCCCAGCTCTTCGAACGGGGCGTTTTGCCGGTTCACCCAGAGGGTCTGGTAGCCGAACCAGGTGGCGGCCAAGGCGTCCCAGCTGTTGGAACTGACAAACAGGGTTTCGCTGGCGGGAACCCCGGTCGCGGCCGGTCCCAGTGCGTAAGCTTCGGGCGCAGTTTTGAACAGGCGCACCGGTTCCACGCTGATCACGTGGTCAAGCAGGGCCTCCAGCCCCGCGCTGCGAACCGAAATGCCCAGCATCTCCGGGTCGCCATTGGACAGGATGCCGGTTTTCAGGCCGCGCTCCCGCAGGCCGGTGAGCACGGCGCGGGTTTCCGGGAAGCCTGAGAGGTGGCGGTACTGCCCCATCAAGGCGCGGTGTTTGTCTTCAAAACCGCCGGCGTCCCATTCGGTGCGCGCGCGCGGTTCGATGGCCTTGATGGTGTAGCGCAGCGCCGCCTGGGTCAGCTCCCAGAACGGGCGGTAGTGGGCGCCATGGTTGCTGGTGGTGATGAGGCGGGTGTATTCGATTTGCTTGTCGCGCCAGAGCGTGGCCATGCGCTGGCCTTGGCCGGGGAACTGTTGCTCGGCCAAAAGCGCAATGCTGTACACATCGAACAAGGTGCCATAGGCGTCGAACAAAACTGCACGGGGTTTTTTCATTTCTCCACTGTATTCGATACTGGGAGATCTATTGATTCACGTTTTTGGTTTTTATCTGTGACAAATTTGAAGGTAATTGAGTGGAAAACCCTTTCTGCGGCCGCGGGACTTCTGCCCGGGGAGCCGACTCATTGCCCCAGATGGGCGAGCAGCAGTTTGGCGGCGGGCGCCAACGCCTGCTCGTCGCGGAAGCACACCGCAAAGCGGCGCTCCGCCCAGGTGTCGGTGAGCGGGATCACGCGCAGGCCATAGCTGTCTGCGTATGGCCTGGCCACCTCGCCAGGGACCACGCAAATGCCCAGCTTGGCGCGCACGACGCGCAGCGCTGCCTCGATGCTGGAAACGATGATGCGGATGCTCATGGTCTTGCCCTGCTCGGCCGCGGCGCGCATGAGCATGAGGTGGACTGAGCTGTTCAGGTGGATGCCGACAAAGTCCCAATCGGTGGCTTCTGCAAAAGCCAGTCGATCGACTTGGGCGAGGGGGTGGTCAGCGGGCACCACCAAGGCCAGACGATCCCGTCGGTAGGGCAGGCTTTGCAGGCCGTGCAGGTCACTCGCATCCCAGCAAACCCCCAATGAGGCGATGCCGTTGCGCACCCCTTGAATCACGGCGGTGCTGATGTGTTCTTCGAGGTCAACCCGCAGGTTGCGGTGTTCGGGCGCTTGCAGAAAAGAGGCCACGTCGTCCACCAGCGCTTCGGCCATGGCCGAGGCCGAGGCAAGCACGCGCACCTGACCGCGCACGCCGGCGGCAAAAGCCGCCATGTCGCGTTCCATGCGCTGCGCGCTCACCAGCATGGCTCGGGCGTGTTCCAGCAAGCTTTCGCCTGCGGCCGTGGGCTCTACGCCGTGGCGGCGGCGCAGCAGCAAGGGCGTTCCGAGCTGGGCTTCAAGCTGCGCCAACCGTTTGCTGACCGCGCTGCCGACCAGATTGGCCTGGGCCGCCGCGCGGGCGATGTTGCGGGTTTCACAGACGGCGACAAAGAGCCGCAGCGTGGTCAGGTCGAGGTCTCTCATCAGGGAAAACGCCTATGTGATATTCCAGAACGGAATTAAATGGGTTCCAAACGATCGCTTTACGTCCATTGCGTAAAGTCTAAACTCGCCGGACCGCTGCAGCCCCTGGCCAGACAACCTTTGTTGTCGCCCTGAAGGGCTGGTCCAAAAAAGAAGATCCGGAGACAAGACAAATGACACTCCCTGTCGCCACCATCACGTTGCGCGAAGTGGGTCTGCGCGATGGCTTGCAGGCCATCGCCCGCACCCTGCCCACCGAACACAAGCTCGAATGGATCCGCCTGGCCTACGAAGCGGGGCAGCGCGAAATCGAGGTGGGCTCGTTTGTGCCGCCGCGCTTGCTGCCGCAATTGGCCGATACCGCCGAACTGGTCGCCTTTGCCAAAACCTTGCCGGGTCTGGTGACCTCGGTCCTGGTGCCCAACCTCAAAGGTGCGGAGCGGGCGATGGACACAGGGGCACACCTGATGTTGCTGCCGCTTTCCGTCAGCCATGCCCATTCCTTGGCCAACATGCGCCGCACGCCCGACGAGGTGGTGGCCGATATCGCCAGGATTCGCGCCGCGCGCGATGCGGCGGGATCCAAATGCTTGATCGAAGTGGGCATGAGTACCGCATTCGGCTGCACGATTCAAGGCCGCGTCGAGCCCGCTGAGGTGTTGCGTTTGCTGCGGGCGGTGCTGGATGCCGGCGCGGACCGCGTGGGCCTGGCCGACACCGTGGGCTATGCCGATCCGCGCATGGTGCGCGAGTTGTTCGAGGCCAGCTTCAAGGTGGCTGGTGACAAGCTGGCTTGTGGCCACTTCCATGACACCCGTGGACTGGGCATTGCCAATGTGATGGCGGCGCTGGAAACCGGTGTGACCCGGTTTGACGCATGCCTGGCGGGTATTGGCGGCTGCCCCCATGCGCCTGGTGCCAGCGGCAACGTGGCCACGGAAGATCTGGTTTACCTGTTCGCGAGCATGGGACAAACCACTGGCATCGACTTTGATCGCCTGCTGGCCTTGCGCGCAAAAGTGGCGCTGTGGCTGGATGGTGAGCGGCTGGCGGGCAGCATCTGGCGCGCCGGGTTACCCAAAACCCTGCTGCCGGCCGATGCGCAGCCGGCCGAGGTCTGCATCTGATGGCCGCGTTGTCACCCGAATCATTGAATCCATGAGCGAAGCCAAACAAACACCTGTGAACCCATTGCCGCTGGAAGGCCTGCGTGTGGTGGAGTTCACCCACATGGTGATGGGCCCGACCTGCGGCATGGTGCTGGCCGACCTGGGCGCCGAGGTGATCAAGGTGGAGCCCATTGACGGTGACCGTACACGGCACCTGCTGGGTGCGGGCGCGGGCTTCTTCCCCATGTTCAACCGCAACAAAAAGAGCATTGCCATTGACCTGCACAACCCCGAGGGCGCCGCTGTGGCGCGCAAGCTCGCGGCCAGTGCCGATGTGGTGGCGGAGAACTTCAAGCCCGGCACCATGAAGAAATACGGGCTCGACTACGGTGCCCTGTCGAGCGTCAACCCGCGCCTGATCTATGTGGCCCATAAAGGCTTCCTGCCGGGTCCCTATGAACACCGCACCGCGCTCGACGAGGTGGTGCAAATGATGGGGGGCCTGGCCTACATGACCGGGCGACCCGGTGACCCGTTGCGCGCGGGCACCAGCGTCAACGACATCATGGGCGGCATGTTTGGGGCCATTGGGGCCATGGGGGCGCTGATCCAGCGCGGCATCACCGGCAAGGGCCAGGAGGTGCAGAGCGCGCTGTATGAAAACAACGTGTTTCTGGTGGGGCAGCACATGCTGCAGTACGCCATCACCGGCCAGGCCGCGGCGCCCATGCCCGACCGCATTTCGGCCTGGGCGGTGTACGACGTGTTCACCGTCAAGAATGGCGTGCAGATCTTTCTCTCGGCCGTCAGCGATGCTCAATGGGTCACCTTTTGCGACCTGCTGGGGTTTGCCGATCTGAAAGCCGACCCCCGGTACCACTCGAACAACGCGCGCGTGAGCCTGCGCAACGAACTGCTACCGGTGTTGCGCGAACGGCTGACCGCCTGGACGGCCGACGAACTGGCCACCATGTTTGAAAGCGCCGGTTTGCCGTTTGCGCCGATCCGCCGCCCCGAAGAGCTGTATCAAGACGAGCATTTGCTCGCCACAGGGGGGCTGGTCGACATCACGCTGCCCGACGGCGCGCGCGCGGGTCAAACCGCCAAAACCACGCTGTTCCCGTTCACCATGGACGGACACCGGCTGGGGGTTCGGTTGCAGCCGCCCACCCTGGGGGCGGACACCACCGCGCTGCTCGAAGGGTTGGGATACAGTCCCAGCGAGTTGGAGGCCCTGCGCCAGTCGCGCGCCGTGGCCTGATTTTTGACAACACTTTTTGACAACAACGAAGGAGACATTCATGACCGCAATCAATACCCTTTTTCACCGCCGCACCCTGCTGGTTGCTGCGCTGGGCGCCGGCTTTGCCGGACAAGCGCTGGCCGCCGAATTCACGATGCGCATCAGTCACCAGTTTCCGCCCACGCACCACACGGCGATCAACCTGGACCAGTTCGCCAAAGATGTGAGTGCGGCCACCAAAGGCCGGGTTGAGGTGCAGAATTTCGGGGCTGCCCAGTTGTTCAAACCCAACCAGAACCACCCGGCCGTGGCCAGCGGCAAAGTGGAAGCCGCTGCGATTCTGAGCTTCCAGTGGGGCGGCAACATCCCTGAAATGAGCGTCACCATCATTCCTTACCTGATGACCTCGGTGGCCAAGCAAAAGGCCTTTATCGGTTCTCCAGCCAGCCAGTTGCTGGACGCCAAGATGGAAGCCAAGGGTGTGAAAAACATCGCCTGGATTGTGGACACCAACGACGGCATCTTCACCTCGGCCAAAGCACCATTGGTCAAGCCTGCAGACTTTGCGGGTTTGAAGATCCGAGGCCTGAACAAGCTGTTTGACGAAGGCCTCGCAGCAATGAGCGCAGCTCCATCGGCCATGCCTGGTTCCGAGGTGTATCAGGCGCTGCAAACGGGTGTGATTGATGCCGGATTCACTGCCGTCAAAGCGGCGCACAGCCGGAAGTTCTATGAAGTGCAGAAGTTTGGTGTGGCTTCCAACATCATCCTGGCCTATGACAACCTGGTGGTGAACCCTGCCTGGTGGAACGGCCTGCCTGCGGATGTGCGTGGGGCGATCCAGAAAGCCGCCGACAAGGCCGTTCAGCGCTCCATTCGCACCACCGATGGCGTGCCGGCCGAAGACGTGAAGGCGCTCAACGATGCGGGCATGCAAACCATTGTGTTGACCAAGGCACAGGAAAAGGCCATGGCCGATGCCATGCAACCTGCGGTGAAAAAAGAGTTCCTTCTGGAGACCGCCCCCGATGGCGTGAAGCTGCTGGAAATGGTCAACAAACTCTGACAGGCGCTCACCATGCATGCTCCGGCTGAGCCTGAAAACCAGGTGCCCGAAGGAATGGCCTTGCGCGTCTTGAGCCGTGCAGTGGCGTTGCTCACCGGCGCGGCGATGGCTCTGTCGGCCGCAGGCCTGCTTTTGTCGCTGGCGTTGATCGGCTGGGCCGTGGTCATGCGCTATGTGTTCAATGCGGCGCCGATCTGGGTCGACGAGGTGGTGGGCTTCACCCTGGTCGCCATCATTTTGCTCGGCGCGGCGCAAACGTTTCGACGAGGGGAGCACATCGGCGTGGACATGCTGGTAGGCCAGCTCCCTCCCTCGGGCCGGCGCTGGGCGCTGGTCTGGGCTGCGGTGGTGACTGGCGTGGTCGGCGTCGTGCTGGTGGTCAATGGCTGGGAAACCGCCATGCTTGCGCGCATGCTGGGGTTGCTCACAGAAGGGCACCTGGAATGGCCCACCTGGTGGCTGATGCTGCTCATGCCCGTGGGCGGAGGTCTGTTGTTGCTCGCCGCGATTGAAGCGGTTTGGCGCGCGTTGACAGGGCAGGTGCTGGTCTTCCCGCCTTCACACGGGTTGCCCGACCAGGATGAAAAATCATGACCATTGCGCTTCTGTTTCTGGGCCTGATGCTGCTGTTGTTCACAGGGCTGCCGATTTTTGCGGGCCTGGCGGTGTTTGGCGGCGCCGTGATGCTGATCACCCAGGGGGAAATGGGTTCGGTCACCGAGGTGATTTTCGGTGAAATCAACCGTTACCTGCTGGTCGCGATCCCTTTGTTTTCGTTCATGGCCTACATCATGATTCGCGGCAAGATCGTCGACGATCTGTACGGTACAGCCTACACGCTGACGCGGCATCTGCCGGGGGGCCTGGGTATCGCCACCATCATGGCCTGCACCATTTTTGCGGCCATTTCTGGCTCCAGTGTGGCCACGGCGCTGACAATTGGTTCGGTGGCCATACCGCAAATGATTCGCTATGGCTATGAGCCGAAGGCCGCCTATGGCCTGGTGGCTGCGGGTGGCACGCTGGGCATTCTGATTCCACCGTCCGGGCCCATGGTGCTGTACGGCGTGACCACCGACACCTCGATTGGCGGCTTGTTCATGGCTGGCATTGTGCCGGGCATCTTGATGGCCGGCGTGTTTGTTGCCTGGAGCCTGTTCAGTGCAGCGCGGGCCCAGGGCCAGATTGCGCGCGAGCCGCGCGCGTCTCTGCGCGAATCGTTGGTGGCGATACGCAAATCGGCCTGGGCCATTTCGCTGCCGGTGTTCGTTCTGGGCGGTATGTACGCAGGCATTTTTACCGCCACCGAAGCGGCGGCTGCCGGCGCCTGGCTGGCGCTGTTTGTGTCGGTTGTCGTTTACCGCACGGTTGGGCTGCGGGCGATCTGGCTGTCGGCAGTGGACGCCAGTCGCGTCTCGGCCATGCTGTTCATGATTCTGGCGGGGGCTTCGGTGTTTGGCCACGTGCTGACCAAGCTGCGCATTCCCCAGCAGATCGTGGAAGCGGTGATCTCGGCCGACATCGGTGTGGCGGGCTTCCTGGTGGTGATGATGATTCTGATCTTCGTCCTGGGCATGTTTCTGGAATCCATCGCCATCATCCTGATCACCACGCCGGTGGTCTTGCCTGCCATGCACCACCTGGACATCAACCCGATCTGGTACGGCGTGTTGCTGGTGATCAACCTGGAGCTGGCCCAGATCACGCCGCCGGTGGGCATGAACCTGTTCACCATCAAGGCCATCACCAAGGCCCCGATGGGTGAGATCGTGCGAGGCTCGGCGCCCTACGTGTTGCTCATGATTGCGGTGATGGCCTTGATCATGGTGTGGCCCCAAATCGCGCTCTGGTTGCCCGGCACCATGATGAACTGACTTTGGGCGAGGCTGGGCCGCCGCAGGGCGGCACCCGCGGTGCGTCCGGCTTTCGGGCCATGGTCTGCGCCCCTCGCCGGCTTGGGGCACACTTGAACCCATGCCAGCTTCCGAAACTGTGATGCCAGAGCCCTTGCTTGTGGCCTGCCTCTGCGCCCAATGGTGCGGTGTCTGTCGTGATTACGCGCCGTTGATGACGCGCACGCTGGCGGTTTTCGATGCCGCGCATCTGAATGCGACCTGGGTGGACATCGAAGACCACGACGAGGTGTTGGGTGATCTGGATGTCGAGAGCTTTCCCTCGTTGTTGATCGCCCGTGGTGCCGAAGTGCTTTTCTTCGGAACGGTTCCGCCCCACGCGCAGACGCTGGAGCGACTGGTGCAAGGTGCGTTGGCGGGAGATCTCCCGCGTTTGCCCTTTGATGCTGAGGTGCAGGCGCTGGTCGCCAATGTGCAGGCCTTTCGGGCCGCCTCCGGTTGATCTGCGTCAGGCACCGGTGTTTGGTGGGCTTGCCCGATCAAGGAGCGACGGTAAACTTGTGCACTGCAAGGTTGCTCACGCAGGGTGCGCACCTCATGCACAGTTTTTTTAATGGGAGTAGGCATGAACATATCTAAGTGGAGCCTGTGGCTCGCTGCTGCACTGACGGCGCTGGCCGTGACAGCATGTGGTGGTGGCAGCACGGGCAATGGTTACGGCTCGATCGCGGTGAGCAACTCGGCAGCCGCGGTGGCCATCGTGACCGAGGGCCTGACCCAGTCCATCGCCAACGAAAGTGCACGGGACAAATGCGATGAAGACGATTGCGAAGTGGTGCTGCAGTTTGAGCAATGCGGGGCTGTTTCTGCGTCGCTGAATTCGGTCGGCGCACAGATCATCACAGCCAGCGAGGGTGGCACTGCGTTTGCAGCCCAGACCTCGGCCAATGAGGCATGCACCAAGCAAGGTGGCGTCGCCTGCGCTGCAATCCCCAACCTCCCGGCTCAATGCAACTGAGTTTGCGCAGGTATTGGCCGTTAGCGGGAGCAAGCGGTCGAAGACCCGTGTGATCCGGAGCCAGCCTGCAAGGCTTGGCTTGTTCTCCCTGCGCGCTGTCAACAAGTCGTGCTGCAAAGAAACCTGTTGATTTGATCAAAAATCAACAGGTTTTTCTCATTGATTGCTGCCTTTTGTTGCGGTAATCTGCGTCTCCATGGACAAGCTCAAACAGATGGAGACGTTTGCCTCGGTGGCCACGCGGGGCAGTCTGACCGCTGCTGCGCGGGCGGAAGGGGTTGCACCTGCCATCATCGGGCGGCGGCTGGACGCGCTGGAGTCCCGGCTGGGGGTCAAGCTCATGGTGCGCACCACACGGCGCATCACCCTGACCCACGAAGGCAGTGCCTTTCTGGAGGATTGCCAACGCTTGCTGGTGGACTTTGCAGACGCCGAAGCCAGCGTGAGCGCCGGCGGGGTCAAGGCCAGCGGGCACCTGCGACTCACCGCCCCGGCCGGTTTTGGCCGGCGCCATGTCGCGCCGCTGGTGCCGCTGTTTCGTGAGTTGCATCCGGAAGTCACCATCTCGCTGAACCTCAGCGACCGGGTGGTGGATGTGGCGGGTGAGGCCTATGACTGCGCGGTGCGCGTGGGCGATTTGCCCGACTCATCACTGGTGAGCGTGCGCCTGGCTGAAAACCGCCGGCTGTGTGTGGCGACGCCCAAATACCTGAAACAACACGGCCTTCCGCAGGTGCCTGCCGACCTCGTGCGTTTCGATTGCCTGACCTTGTCTAGCGACGCATCGCAGACGCGTGGCTGGGCGTTTGCCGTGTGCAAATCGGCCGCAGGTGAGGGATTGCAGGCAGAGCCCGGCGGCGGCGACATACAGGTCCTGCACATGCGCCCGGGCGGTCCGCTGGATTGCTCGGATGGGCAGGTCTTGCATGAGTGGTGCCTTGCGGGGTACGGCATCGCCTGGCGCAGCACCTGGGAAGTGGAAAGCGATATTGCCGCAGGGCGCCTGGAAACGGTGCTCGATGCTTTTGCCGCGCCGCCCAATGGCATTTACGCTGTTTTCCCTCAGCGCAAACACCTCGCCCTGCGTGTGCGGTTGTGGATTGATTTCCTCAAACACCACTATGGTCAAACCGATTTCTGGCAAGGGTCGGCCTGAGGGAGGCTATATTGCTCGCAAGCGTTTGTCTGAGCGGGGTGCGGGAGGGCCTGGATTCCTCGCTGGTCAAACATCCGCCGCTGCTCGGTGGCGCAACAACGCAGAGAAAGATCGGATGAATTCAATATTCAAGTGGGCTGGTGCGGCATTGACCGCTTCGTTGTTGGCCGCCTGTGGCGGCGGCGGCAGCAGTGAGCTGGTACTGCCCGAGGCCAATGCCCTGTGCGCCAGCGCAGGCTTGCTTCCCAAGATCGTTAACGGGGCTGATTGCGCCCAGCCTGAACGTTCGCCGGTGGTTTTGTTGTTGATGCTCGGTGGCGATGGTGAAACACGCAGTTGTTCTGGAACGATGCTGACGCCTGTCCGCGTGTTGACCGCCGCGCATTGCATGCCACCCGACACCCAGCGAATCGCCGCCGTGCAGTGGAAAGCCACTGGCAAAGGACAACTGGTGTACGCCGCCGGCTGGGTGGCGCACCCGGGCTTTTCAGCTGCAGGCGAAGGTTTCCAGAACGATGTGGGCGTGGTGACCTTGCGCTCCGGGATGTCCAATCCCGCCATGCCCTTGTTGGTGAGCTCGCCTTCAAAGAAGGGCGATGAGGCCTTTATTGCAGGCTGGGGCCAGCCTGGGCTTGACTTGGCTGTGGGCTATGTCCGCATGACCAAGGTCAACGAGACGCATCTCGGCTTTGTTTACAAGGAAACGGGCAGCAACACCTGCTCGGGCGATTCCGGTGGCCCGGCCTACCGTGCGATCGGAGGGCCACCCGGGGTGGTTGGGGTGACTTCTTCAGGCTCTGTCGCCGGTTGCGGCGATGGTGACCTTTCGCTCTTCTCGAACATCCAGTCACCGGGGGTGCTGAACTTCATTCGAGCGCAGGCGCCTGGTGCCGGTGAGATTTGAAACACTGCAAAAAAGGGGTTCTATGACGCGAGGCAGATGGGGCATTGCCGGAATTGTGGTGGCATCGCTGGCCCTGGCCGCGTGCGGCGGCGGCTCCAGTGAAGAGCCTGTGAACCTGGACCCGGCGGTGTTGTGCAACAGTGCCGGGGCACAACCGCTTGTGCTCAACGGGGCCTCTTGCGGGTCTTATCGAACGACGCCAGTGGTGGTGTTGTACATCGTGAACCCGGACGGCGAAACCAGCCTGTGTTCCGGTACGCGCATCTCAGCCACCGAGGTGTTGACGGCGGCCCACTGCGTGAGTGAAAGCCCGGTTCGGGTGATTGCAGCAGCTTTCAAATCGGACAGCGTCGCAACCGGGCTGGATGCCAAGAACTGGGTCATTCATCCAGGCTATGGCGACGGTGGGCGATTTGCCAACGACGCAGCCATCGTGCGCTTCCCGGCCGGGCTGCCGAACCCGACCATGGGCATTCTGACCAGTGAGCCGATGAACAAGGGGCAACTGGTTTACTTCGCAGGATGGGGCTTGCCAAAGCTGGAGAGTTTTGCGGTGGGCGCTGGGCGGGTGTCGGCGGTGAGCAACAACTTCTTGCAGATCAAATACAACGGTGACACCAGCGACATCTGTTCGGGCGACTCGGGCGGGCCGTTTTACCGCTTGGTCAACAACCGCCCGGGACTGGTCGGCCTCACGTCCAATGCAGACTCGCTGGAGTGCGGCGCCAACAAGACCTCGAGCTTTACCAATATCCAGACGCCTTCGATGCTGCAATTCATCCAGGCCAACGCACCGACCGCTGCCTATTTTTGAGGTGGCGGAGCGGCACTCCCTGGCGTGCCGCCGACTTCGCGTTACAGCAAGCCCTTGATCAGGAACAGGGCGGTGCCCCACATCATGAGCGCCACGAGCCCGTCCAGCGCGCGCCAGACCAGCACCGAGTTCAACCGGCGGCCGAGCCAGAAAGTGGCCACACCCAAGGCGGTGAACCACACCAGGGAGCCGGTTGCGGCACCCATGCCAAATACGGAGCGCTCGGCGCCATAGGCGAGTGATGCGGTGCCGATCAAAACCGCGGTGTCAATCCAGGCGTGGGGATTGAGCCAGGTGAATGCCAATGCGGACAGCACGGCTTGGCGGGGTGTGATGGGACGTGGTGTGGTCTCGCCCGATTCGTTGGCGGGCGCGCTGGGCACGGCAACGGGGTGCAGAAAACGTTGAAAGGCTTGCCAGCCGTAAACGGCCAAAAACAGTGAGCCGCCGCCGACCATGGCGCCCATGAGCTTGTCCGACAGTCCACCCAGTTGTGCCAGACCCAAAACGCCCAAGGCAATCAGGACGACATCGGAGATGGCGCAGACGGCGATGGTGAGCCAGACATGCTGGCGCATCAGGCCCATGCGGATGACGTGGGCGTTCTGTGGGCCGATGGCCATGATCAGCGAAAGGCTGAGCACCAGGCCGGCAGTGAAGGTGGGGGCGGTGAGCATCATGATGGGAATGCGGTCAAGGTTGGGGAAAACGTGGAGAGAGTGTGCCTGTGCTTTGTAGTGGTTTAAATCGATCTAAATTAAACTTAGATTGATTTAATAATTTTTAACAATGCTGGATGCCCGTCAACTTGAAGCCCTGGCTGCTGTGGTGGAGCATGGTGGTTTTGGCCCCGCGGCCAAGGCCCTTTCGCTCACCCTGGCAGCGGTCTCGCTGCGCATCAAAGCGCTGGAAGACCAACTGGGCCAACGCCTGCTGGTGCGGGGTAAAACGGTGCGCATCACGGCGGCCGGACAGGCATTGCTCGCCCATGTGAAGCAGGTGCGCCTGATGGAGGCAGACGTCTTGACCGGCATGCAGGGTGGCGGGGGCGTTGGTGGGCAACGGGCTTCCTGGCAAACGCTGGCCGTGGCGGTGAACGCCGACTCCCTTGCGAGCTGGTTTTTGCCTGGTGTGGCGCCGCTGTTGCAAAAGCACCGGTTGCTGCTGGACATCCTGATCGAAGACCAGGACCACACCCACGATGCGCTCAAGAGTGGCGAGGTGATGGGCTGTGTGACCACGTTGGCGGAACCCATGCGGGGTTGTGTGGCCGAGCCCCTGGGCGTGATGCGCTATTGCTGTCTGGCCGCGCCTGCCGTGGTGGATCGCTGCCGCACGCCGGGCGGGGCGATTTCACCGCACCGTTTGCTGGCTCAGCCGGCCGTGATCTTCAATCGAAAAGACGCATTGCAGGATGTGTTCCTGGCGCAGCATTTTGCTCTCAAGCAGCCCAAGTACCCTCGCCACTTTGCGCCTGCGGTGGATGCGTTCGAGAGCGCGCTCAGGCTGGGCATGGGTTGGGGCATGGTGCCGGCCTTGCATTTGCCCAACCTGCCCGGTCTGGAGGAAGTGGTACCGGGCGCCAGGGTGGACGTGGTGCTCTATTGGCAACACTGGACGCGAGAGGCGCCGTCGGCCCAGCGCCTGACGCAAGCCGTCAAGGCGGCCGCGCAGGCCAGTCTGGCACAAGCAGGGACAGGTTGAAGCCAGCGGGTCGGGTCGGATGGCGTTTGTCGTGGCGCTTTCCGGTGCGTGTCATCTTGCAACGGTCTGGTTCGTGAAGTTGGCGGTCACTCTCTGTCATGCGCTCAAAAACTGACCATAGGTCAACCATGCCACTACGGCCACGCTGATGCCGTTGTGCATGCCCGGCGAGGTACCGCTTTCGCCTGGTGGGTGAACCGTGAGCAACGTCTGTGGCAGATGGGTGAAAGTGGTCAAGAAAGCAACCAGCCAGCCGATATGTTCGTTAGGGCGGAGGATGCGCATGTGCTTCGTTCTGTCAGGCGCGGCGAGGCCTCGCTGCGCACCCCGCCGGTTTCCAGTTTGAGTAAGAGGTACCCCCATGAACAGAGCAGCCACCCTGCGCCGGAACCGTGAGAGCGATCCCTTGGCGGTCAATTCGACAACCATGCACCAGTACTACAACACCGTGCAATCCGACACCAGTTCTGAGCACATGGTGGATGCTGCGATGTCGCGCCGCCAGGCCATGGCGCTGCAGGCATACCGGCGACGCGGATATTCGGGCTGGCTGACCGCGGTAGCGGTGGTTTTGCTGCTGGTCAGTGCGGGCTGGCTGTTGAGCTGAACAGCGGGCTGCAGGGTGGTCAGTCGGGCTGGGACGCGGCCCATTCCAGCAGGGCGTCCAGAGCAGGGCGGGCCGCGCTGGCATTGGCGTGGTTGACGAAGCCGACCACGGCGAAGCGCGATCCGCCAGTGGCATCGACATATCCAGCGATACCGGTGACATCTTTCAGGGTGCCGGTTTTGATCCAGGCGTTGCCTCTCGCTGCGCTGTTGCTGCCGCGGGCCAGGCGCGATGCGGTGCCATTCACACCTGCCACAGAGAGCGACTCAATAAATTTGTTGCTCTGGGGGTGTCTGGCCGCGTGTCGCAGCAAATCGCCCAACCCCTGTGGTGTGATGCGTTCGTTGCGGGAAAGGCCGGAGCCGTTTTCAAGCACGGGTGGCGTCGAGCGGATGCCAAACGAGGTGCGCCACCAGCGGGCAACCACTTCACGCGAGCGCTCAAAGCGACCGGTCACCAACGGGGTGAAGGTACCGATGGGCGCGCTGCGGGCCTCCTGGCGGGTCGGTGGCGCGAGCCTGCCCAAGGTGAGAAACACCTGTTGCGCCATCACGTTGTTGCTCCAGTGGTTCACGTCTGAAATGATGTCGGTCAGCGGGAGTGAGTAGGCCTCATGCAGCAGCCTGGCTTCTTTCGGGACGAGCCCGACGCGCACGCGGCCGGTGATGGCGCCACCGCTGGCCCGCCACAAGCCTTCAAACGCGCGCTCTGCATAGCTGTCGGGTTCCTGGTACGCGACAGGCCAGACCTTTTCGCCGCAACGCTGCGGGTAACGGCCTTCAAAACGGATGGTGTTGGCGTCGTCGAACCGTGCCTGCAGCGTGTCGCGCCAGTTGCCACAGCCTGAGCGCGAGAGCGGCACGGTTGCATCGATGGCCAGGCGGGCCATGGGCGGCTCGCTGGTGACATACGCCACGCCAGCCTTCGGATCGGGCTGGAAGTTGAGCACCACGGATTTGAAGTTCACCAGCAGCGCATCGGGGCTGGCGTTGTAGGGCCGCAGCGACTCGCCGTCGAATTCACCGGGATCGTGAGAGGGCAAATCAAAGCTGCTGTGGTCGAGAACCATGTCGCCCAGGATCACCTGAACGCCTTTGCTGTGCAGGGCAAAAAAGGTGTCCTGTATGCGCTCAAGCACCAGTTTTGGGTCGCCGCCTCCGCGCACATAGAGGTTGCCCCGCAGCGTACCGTTGTCGATCTGGCCGTCGGTATAAAAATCGGTTCGCCAGGTGAAATCGGCGCCCAGCATATCCATGGCGGCGTAGGTGGTCACCAGCTTCATCACTGAGGCCGGGTTGACCGGCCGGTCAGCCTGGTAGCGCAGTCGATCGCTGCCCGCGCCGTTGACAGGAATCACCAGGGCTGACAAGGCACTGGCGGGCACGCCTGCGCGGGTCAGTGCGGCCAGTACGGTGGCTGGGAGCGGGGTGTCTGCGCGCGGTGCAGGCAGAGCCAGACCGGGCGACAGCGTCAGGGTAGGCCCGGCCTCTGCAGCACCTTGTACCGGTGTGCCGACGCCTTGGTTGAAGGGGTGGTTCAGGCTTTGCGCGCCGGGGGAACCCCCACTCAGGCCAAGCAGGCCCATCAGGAACCATGGTGTGATCCGGCGTGAGACCGCGCGGGCCCGAGGGGGGCGTGAAGATGAGGGTGACGAAGCGGTGTGTGACATCTCGGATGATTATGGCGTGGGGTCAAGGCCCTTTGGGGGATGGACACGCCATGACACCCGTCCGCGCGACAAAGCGCACGGGCTGAGCATGGGTTCCCCGCGTTGCGATAATGCCCGGATGTCTTCCCCCGCCATCTCCCCCTCCCCGCCATTGCGATTGCTGGCCATTGAGACCAGCACCGATCGCATGTCGGTGGCGGTTGGCGATGGGTCCCCTGGGGGGCTGTCTTTGAGCTACAGCGGCCCCGGCGCGGCTCAGTCATCGGCGAATTTGTTGCCCACGGTCGGGCAATTGCTGGGCGAAGCGGGGTGGTCGCTGGCGGAGCTGGCGGCGGTTGTTTTTGCACGGGGGCCAGGGTCGTTCACCGGTCTGCGCACCGCCTGCGCCGTGACGCAAGGCCTGGCCTACGGGGCGCAAGCGCAGGGGGTTGAAGGCGGGTTGCCTGTGTTGCCGGTCGACACGCTGCTGGCCCTGGCCGAAGAGGCACGCTGGCTGAGCGAGCAAGCCGGGGGGGCCGTGCCGGAGGTGATCGTGGCCATGCTCGATGCCCGTATGGGTGAGGTGTATGTGGCGGTGTATGCCGTGCGCCACCAGCGCGTGGTCAGCGAACCGCTGCAGGCGCCCCGTTTGTGTGCGCCTGCGGAGCTGGCCGCGTTTCTGCAGCCCATCCCGGGCGCCTCAGAACCCGCCGTGTTGCTGGCCGGCAATGTGTTTGACACTTACGGCGACGCGCTGATGGGTTTGCCCGGCCAGCGCCAGGCAGCCTGGCCCACCGCGACCGCCTTGTTGCGATTGGCGCCTGCCCTGTTGCGCGAAGGGTTGGCCGTGGCTGCTCACGAGGCCATGCCGCTGTATGTGCGCGACAAAGTGGCTCAGACCACCGATGAGCGCGAGCGCTTGCGACTGGCTCAGACGGCCAGCGCGGCAGGGTGAGCCATGGCTTTGATGCCACCGAAACAACAACCGTCTGGAGATGCCGCGTCGTTGGCTGGCTGGCCAGGGTCGCCAGGGGGCGATCGCCCCACTCCGGGCGAAGCACGCCGCGTGGTGTTTGCGCCCATGCTGGAGACCGATCTTGACGCGGTGTGTGAGGTAGAGAAAGCGGCCTACGCCCACCCGTGGTCACACAAACACTTTGCCGATTCGCTGGCTTCAGCCTATCCGGCCATTCTGTTGCTGGGAGAAGCCGGCGAGCGGGAGACTGTGTGGCCCAAGCGGGCCGACGGGCGCATCTTGCTGGGCTACATCGTGGCCATGCCCGGGGTGGGAGAAGTTCATTTGCTCAATGTGACGGTGAGTCCGGCACACCAGCGACAAGGTTGGGCGCGCTGTTTGATGGACGCACTGGTTTTCTGGGCGCGCGGGCAACGGGCCGAATGGTTGTGGCTGGAGGTGCGCGCAGGCAATGTGCCGGCGCGCCGTCTGTATGACAGCCATGGCTTTCAAGCGGTGGGACTGCGCAAGGGCTACTATCCAGCAGGGCACTTCCAGCGCGAAGACGCGGTGGTGATGAGTCTGGCTTTGACAGCGAACGAAGAGAACAGCGATGAGTGAACAAGCCCCGCAAGCGGAGCCGCCTGATACGTCTTTTGTGCCCGATCTTGATGCGCGCCAGCGTGCAATGCTGGCGGAGATGGGGGTGCGCGTGTGGGCGCCCCGGGCAGTACCGAAGGTGGTTGCCATCGACCGACCCGTTGCACCACCGCCTGCGGTTGTTCAGGCGCCAGTGGCACCACGTGAGCCCGCTGCACCTGCCAGGGCTGTGGCACCGCCGGTACCCCGACCCGCATCTGCGGTGGTCGAACCGAAAACGTCTTCACTCAAGCCCATGCCCGAAGGCATCGCAGCCATGGACTGGGCCGCTCTGGAGGCCACAGTGAGCGATTGCCAGGCGTGTGGCTTGTGCCAACGCCGCAAACATGCCGTATGGGGCACGGGCGATGTGAATGGTGACTGGCTGGTGGTCGGCGATCCACCATCAGAAGAGGAAGACGCCCAGGGCCAACCATTTGTGGGCCCCGCGGGCGAGTTGCTCGACAACATGTTGCGTGCCGTGGGCCAGAGCCGGGAAAGGGGCGCCTACCTGACCTCGGTGGTCAAGTGCCGTCCGCCCAGCAGCGGCATACCCTCATCGGAAGAGCTCACGCAGTGCTCGGCCTACCTGGCCCGCCAGGTGGCGCTGGTGAAGCCCAAGGTCATCATTGCCATGGGGCGCTTCGCCTGTGAGGTGTTGACGCAGAGCCGCGACCATCTAGGCAGGTTGCGCGGTCGGGAGCACCTGTTTGAAGCTGTGCCGGTCATCGCGACCTACCACCCCAACGCCTTGCTTCGCACTCAGGCCGACAAAGCCAAGGCCTGGGCCGACCTGTGTCTGGCGATGGACGTGGTGGACCGTGCCACCACGCCTCAGGACTTGTAGCCAGGATCGTTGCGCTCCACCTTGCGCAGCAAAGCCGGCCAGGCAAGATTGGCACCCAGTCCTGCGGTGGCCGTTTTCATAACCTGAGCCATGCCATCGAGAATGCGTGGGTCCACAGTCACCAGTTCGCCACCCGCCTGGGCATCGATCTGGATGCGGCAGGTGTTCTCGAAGATGTACATCGAGAGAAATGCATCGGGAATGGATTTGCCCACGGTCAGCAGGCCGTGGTTGCGCAGCATCAGATAGTTGTTCATGCCCAGGTCGGCTTGCAGGCGCGGCTGTTCGTCCTCCCGCAGGGCGACACCTTCGTAGCCGTGGTAGCCCAGCGAACTGAGCACAAAAGTGGATTGCTGGCTGATCGGCAGCACGCCGCACTTTTGCGCGCTGACCGCCACACCCGCACGGCTGTGGGTATGCAGGACGCAGCCCGCGTCGTCGCGTGCGGCGTGGATGCAGCTGTGAATGGTGAAGCCGGCGGGGTTCACCGGGAACGGTGAATCGCTCAGTTTGTTGCAGGCCTGGTCTACCTTGACCAGGCTGCTGGCCGTGATCTCATCGAACATCAGGCCATAGGGGTTGATCAGGAAGTGGTGTTCCGGGCCGGGGATGCGGGCGCTGATGTGGGTGAAAACCAGGTCGCTCCAGCCGTAGAGCGCGACCAGCCGGTAAGCCGCAGCGAGATCAACGCGCAATTGCCATTCTTCGTCACTGACCTTGCCTTGCAGGGATGGAATGTTCATGGTGTCTCCAGATGGGCGCTCAGGCGGTTGCGGGTTGCAGTACCGAGGCAGATTTGTAAAGCGATTGTTTGGGGCTGGCCATCACGCGGCGCAGCATGGGTTCAAACTCGGCCAGCGGCAGCGTCTCGCCTTTGGGGTCGAAGGCCGGGTTGTCGTACAGCGCGCAAAACTCGGCAGTTCGTTCGTAGGCGGGGTGGGCTTTGAAGTTGTCGCGCAGGTGGCGGTCCATGCCGATGTGCTGGAAGAAAAAGTAGCCCTGGAAGATGGCGTGGTGTTTGACCATCCAGTGGTTCTCTTCGCTCACGAAGGGCTGCACGATGGCGGCTGCGATATCGGCGTGGTTGTAGCTGCCCAGCGTGTCGCCGATGTCGTGCAGCAAGGCACACACCACATATTCCTCATCGCGACCGTCTTTCAGCGCACGCGTGGCGGTTTGCAGGCAATGGGTGTAGCGGTCGATCGGGAAGCCGCCATAGTCGTTTTCCAGCAGGCGCAGGTGGGTGATGATGCGGTCGGGCAGCTTGCCCGCGAATTGCATGAACTCGCCGCCAATGGCCTGCCAGTCGGCGGCAGTACTGTCTTCCATGCGGGTAAAGGTGGCTCGGTGTGACATTGGCGATCTCCTCGGAACGGGTGTTGAACACAGGCAATCCGGCGCTGTCGAGCGCACAGGCTGTGGGCTCATTCTGAGCCTTGAGGGCAGTCCCGACTTGCCCATTGGTGACAGCTGGCCAGGATGCGCCGGCCGTGCTGCCCTGCCTTTGCAGCCTCCAACGCCCTTGCACACGTGGTTGGCGCCTCTGTTGCGCGGGTGTCTATGGCGGTTTTTGGTGCAAAGGTCGCGTGAAAGGCACGCTTGCCTTAAGCTGTTTGGGTCGTGCCTGCGCGTCGAGGCGCACAGGATTGCCACCAACCGTTCACGCACGCCATGCCATTCAACGCCTCTACCGATTCCGATACCACCGACCGCGCCACGCAAGACGCGCTGACTTTTTCGCTCGAACGCCAGCGCGCGGCCTATCGCGCCGACCCGGTGCCCACGCTGGCCCAGCGCCGTGAAGACCTGTTGGCCTTGCAGCGCTTCTTGCGCGAGAACAAAGATGCTTTGTGTGATGCCATCAGCGCCGACTACGGCCACCGGTCGAAACACGAAACCCTGCTCGCCGAGATGTTCCCGGCCATCGATGGCGTGAGCCATGTACTCAAGCATTTGCGCGCCTGGATGAAGCCGCAGCGCCGTGGGGTGGATATGCGCAACTTCATGGGCGCCAAGAACCGCGTGATTCCGCAACCCCTGGGCGTCGTTGGTGTGATTGTTCCGTGGAACTTTCCCATCAACCTGGCCATGGTGCAGCTGACCTACATCTTCGCGGCGGGCAACCGCGCCATGGTGAAGATGAGCGAGAACTCGCGCAACCTGACAGCGTTGTTGATGGAAAAAATGCCGGGCTATTTCCCGCCGGAAAAGCTGCAGTTTTTCGCTGAAACCGGTGGTGTGGGCGTGGCGTTCTCCCAGTTGCCTTTTGACCATCTGATTTTCACCGGCTCCGGCCAGACTGGCCGCTCGGTGATGGCCGCCGCGGCGAAAAATCTCTGCCCTGTGACGCTGGAACTGGGCGGCAAGGCCCCCGCCATCGTTTGCGAAGACTTTCCGCTCAAGCTCGCCGCCGAGCGCACGCTGTTTGTGAAGTGTTTGAACGCGGGCCAGATTTGCACCACCGTCGACCACCTCTGGTTGCCGCACGCGAGCATTGAGCCTTACGTGGCACTGGCCAAGGAAATCGTGCCGGCGCGCTACCCGAGCCTGGATTCACCGGACTACACCTCCATCATCGACGAGCCTTCTTTCGACCGCCTGATCGCGGCCCTCGACGATGCCAAGGCGCACGGCGCGACCCTGGTGCAACTCATTCCCGGCCCCGCATTCGACCGCGCCACGCGCAAGATCGCGCCACACATTGTGCTGGGCGCGCCGCAAGAAAGCGCGCTGTGGCAGCGCGAGATTTTTGGCCCCATCTTGCCGATTCGCGGCTACAACAAGCTGGACGATGTGATCGCCTTCATCAATGCCGGTGACCGACCGCTGGCGCTGTACCCCTTCAGTGAGAACAAGGAAACCATCCAGCACATCCTTGACCATGTGATGTCGGGTGGCGTGTCGGTGAACGACGCGCTGTTCCATGTGGGTCAACACGATTTGCCGTTTGGCGGCGTGGGCGCTTCAGGCATGGGCCACTACCATGGCAAGGAGGGTTTTGACACCTTCTCCAAGCTGCGCCCGGTGTTCTACCAGGCGCGTTTCTCCAGCCTGAAATTCATCATGCCGCCCTACGGCAAGCTGGCCGACAAGGTGCTGGCGTTCATGACCAAGTAGCCTAGCCGGTATCGCCTGAATGACAACCGAAACCTATGACTATGTGATCGTCGGCGCGGGGGCTGCGGGCTGTGTGCTGGCGGGTCGTTTGAGCGAAAACCCCGAGGTGACGGTCTGCTTGCTGGAGGCTGGCGGACGCGATGAGAGTGTGTTGATTCATGCGCCGCTGGGTTTCGCGTTGGGTGCACCTCTGGGGCGCAACGCCTACAAGTTTCAGACTTTGCCTCAGCCCGGTCTGGATGGGCGAAAGGGCTACCAGCCGCGCGGCAAGGTGTTGGGCGGCAGCACGTCGATCAACGCGATGATGTTTGTGCGCGGTCACCGCAGCGATTACGACGGTTGGGCCGAGCTCGGCAATGCCGGTTGGGATTACGCCAGCGTGTTGCCTTATTTCAAACGACTTGAAAACAGCGAGGCCACTGGAGCCAACGCCTACCGGGGCGTGGGCGGGCCGCTCAACGTGATGCACTTGCCCAGTCCGAGCCCGCTCAACGAGGTGTTTTTGCGCGCCTGTGAAAGCGTGGGCATCCCGCGCTCGCCGGACTACAACGCTCTGCAGCATGAAGGCTGCTGGCCCACGCAGGTGATGCAAATCAAGGGTGAGCGCTGCAGCGCGGCCCGGGCCTACCTCACACCGAACATGGCTCGGCCCAACCTCACCGTGATCACGAACGCGGTGGTGAGTCGCGTGGCCATGGATGGCAAGGTGGCCCAGGGTGTGCATTTCACCCAGAACAAGAGCGAGCGCTATGTGGCGGCAAAAAACGAGGTGATTTTGAGTGGTGGCGCCTATGGCTCACCGCAGCTGCTGATGCTCTCGGGTGTGGGGCCAGCCAAGGAATTGACCACGCTGGGCATACCCGTGGTGCACGATCTGCCGGGTGTGGGCCAGAACCTGCAAGACCACATCACGGCCACGCTCATCTGGCGGGCCAAAACGGCCGAAGGTACGCTGGGCATTTCCCTCAAGGGGGGCGTGGCGCTGCTCAAAGGCATGAACGAATGGCGCACCAAGCGTTCTGGCGTGATCACGTCCAACGTGGCGGAGTCGGGCGCATTTTGTCGGGTGTTGCCCGAGTCGACCCGGCCCGATGTGGAGTTCGAATTCATCGTGGGCATCGTTGACAACCACAACCGAAAGACCCACCTGGGCCATGGCTACAGCGTGCATGTGACGCTGGTGCGGCCACGAAGTCGGGGCCAGGTGAAACTGGTGAGCAAGGATCCGACGGTCTCGCTGTTGATCGACCCCGCCTTCTTCAGCGATCCGGATGACATGCCGGTCTTGGTCAAAGGGGTTCAGCGGGCGATGGAGGCCATGCAAGGGCCCGAGTTTGATGCCTACCGGGGCGAGATGGTGTACTCAGTGAGTGGCGATGATCCGGCCGGCATTGAGCGCGAAATCCGCCGCTCGGGCGACACCGAATACCACCCGGTGGGTACCTGCAAAATGGGGCCAAGCAGCGATGCGATGGCGGTGGTGGATGAGTCGCTTCGGGTGCGCGGCGTGCAGCGCCTGCGCGTGGTCGATGCGTCCATCATGCCCACGCTGGTCGGCGGCAATACCACCGCGCCCGTCATCATGATCGCCGAGAAGGCCGCAGACTTGATTGCTGGCAAGCCAGCTTTGCCGGCGCTGGATCCCGAGGCGCCGGCTTCAGGCGGATGACGTCAAACGGGGAGGGGTGGGGGCGCTCTGCGCGACGGGGCCAGCACCGCTGCGATAGCCACCAGGACCAGGGCCACGGCGGCCCAGTCCTGCCAGTGCAGCACTTCACCCAGCCACCATGCCCCGCTGAACACGCCCAGCACGGGAATCAACATCACTGACAGCGTCGATGCGATGGGTGGCAAGTCGCGCGCCAGTGAGAGCCAGACCACCTGCGCAAATGCGAAGACGCCCAGCGCGTTGTAGACGATGGCGCCCCAGATGGGCAGCGTGGGCGCTGACCATGCGTCCCGCTCGAAGACCACCGACAGCAAGCTGATCCACAGCGTGGTCAACACGGTCATCCAGAATGACAGGGTGAGTGTGGGATAAGGCAATGCCGTGCGGCGCAGCATCTGTGTGCCCAACGCCCAGGCGCTGGCGGCCACCAGCATCATGGCCACGCCACCGGGGCCACCTGTCAGGGCTGTCACTTCATGCCACAGCAGCAACACGACGCCCAGGGCGGCGGCAGCCACGCCAACCCAGGCGCGCCCGGGCAGGCGCTGGCCAAACAGCGTTGCGCCAATCACGGCCGAAAAAATCGGCATGGTGTAGCCCAGAATTGCGGCCCGTCCGCTGGACAGCGACTGCACCGCCAGGATGATCAGCGAGTGCCAGAAGAACATGTTGAACACCGCCAGCTTGAAAAGCTCGCCCCAGTGTTCGCGTGCCATTCGAAACGGCACCCGTTTGATGATCAAAACCACCACCAGCACCGGCACACCGATCCACATGCAAATGGCGCGGAAACTCAAGGGCGGGTAGCCGGTCACGCCGAACTTCATCACGGGCCAGTTCAACCCCCACACCACGGTCAGCAGAACGAGCAGGATCAGTTGCTGGCGGGTCAGGGCGTGCATGTGGTGGTTGGGTAAGGTATGGGCCAGGGAGGACAGCACATTCTGCCCGCGATCGCCGCTTGGCGTGGGCGGTGCTCTGGGGCATCATGTTAGACACAGAATCCAATATGAGGAGATGTTTATGAGCAACAGCAACTTCGCCCATGTGGTCGGCTCCGGCCCTCGTCACGTGATTGCACTGAATGGCTGGTTCGGTCATGCGCAGGGCTGGGGGCCCTTCGTGCAAAGCCTCGACACCAAGTCCTTTACCTATGCCTTCATGGATCAGCGCGGCTATGGCAAGCGAAAAGGCAGCGGAGGTCCTTACACCTTCGCTCAGATCGCTTCAGACGCCCTTGCTCTGGCCGATGAGCTGGGTTGGAAAACGTTTGCCTTGATGGGCCACTCCATGGGTGGCGGGGCGATCCAGATGGTGCTGGCCGATGCGCCCGACCGCGTGCAGGCGCTGGTGGGCATCACGCCGGTGCCGGCCAGTGGTGTGCCATTTGACGAAGCGGGCTGGGGGTTCTTTTCCAGCGCGGCCAAAGACGTGGGCGCGAGGCGCGAGATTCTCAACATCACCACCGGCGGTCGGCTCACCGGTACCTGGCTGGACGCCATGGCCCAAAGTTCGCTGGTCCACACCGATATCGAAGCGTTTGACGCGTACCTCACAGCATGGGCCAAGACGCCTTTTGCCGAGCGCATCCAGGGCAAGGCACTGCCGGTCTTGGTCGTGGCGGGTGAGCACGATCCCGCATTGGGCGCAGAGACCTGCAAAGCCACCTGGTTGCAGCACTACCCCAACGCACGCCTGGAGGTCATGAGCAATGCGGGTCACTACCCCATGGACGAGACACCAGTGGCGCTGGCCACGGTGGTGGAGGCGTTTTTGCGCGAAGCCATGCCGGGTTGAGTGGATAGAGGCTGGGGCGCCGAATAAAATGGCGCCATGACCTTTACCCAGATGCTGCAGTGCGCCGAAGCGCGAAACCACTCCCTTTTGTGTGTGGGGCTGGACCCCGATCCCGCCCGCTTCCCCGCCCAGCTCAAGGGCGACGCCAGCCGCATCTACGATTTCTGCGCCGCGATCGTTGACGCCACGGCCGATCTGGCCATGGCCTTCAAACCGCAAATCGCCTACTTTGCGGCCCACCGAGCCGAAGAGCAGCTTGAACGGCTGGTGGCGCACATCAAGCGGACGGCGCCCCATGTGCCGGTGATTCTGGATGCCAAACGCGGCGACATCGGCAGCACCGCCGGGCAATACGCCATCGAAGCGTTTGAACGATACGGTGCCGATGCCGTGACGTTGTCGCCCTTCATGGGGTTTGATTCGGTGCAGCCCTATCTGAAATACCACGGCAAAGGCGCCATCCTGCTGTGCCGTACCTCCAATCCAGGTGGAGACGATTTGCAAAACCAGCGCCTGGCATCGGTGGATGGCCAGCCCCTGGTGTACGAACACCTGGCCCGTCTGGCCCAAGGTCCCTGGAATGAAAATGGGCAGTTGGGACTGGTGGTGGGCGCGACCTATCCGAAAGAAATCGAGCGGGTGCGAGAGCTGGCGCCCACCTTGCCGCTGCTGATCCCGGGTGTGGGTGCGCAGGGTGGCGACGCCGAGGCCACCGTGCGTGCTGGTCTTCGCACGGACGCGTCGGGTACCGTGACGGGGCCGGTCATTGTGAGCTCTTCCCGCGCCATTCTTTACGCCTCGCAGGGCAGCGATTTTGCCCAGGCGGCACGCGCCGAGGCGCAGCGCACGCGCGATACGCTGAACGCCGCCCGAGCCTGAAGCAGCGGGAAGGACGGGGTCGTCATGCGGGCGACTCCGACCAGTGGTTCCCAGGCGTACCATGCGGCGATCCCAGTCACCGAGGCGCCGACCGCATGATTTCACTCTACACCGCCGCCACGCCCAATGGGCACAAGGTTTCCATCGCGCTGGAAGAACTGGGCTTGCCCTATCAACTGGAGGTGCTTGATCTCGCCAGCGGGGCGCAAAAACAGCCCGCTTTTCTGGCCATCAACCCCAACGGCCGCATCCCCGCCATTGTTGACCACGAAGCCGATGACTTCGCCGTGTTCGAGTCGGGCGCCTGCCTGATTTACCTCGCCGAAAAAACCGGTCAATTGATGCCGGTGGATGTCAAAGGGCGTTCGCTGGTGATGCAGTGGCTGATGTTTCAGATGGGCGGCATTGGGCCCATGATGGGGCAGGCCAATGTGTTCTTCCGCTATTTTCCCGAGAAGATCCCAGCGGTCATCGACCGCTATCAGGGGGAGAGCAAGCGCCTGTTTCGCGTGCTCGACGAGCGGCTGAAAGACCACGAGTTTCTGGCCGGCGACTATTCGATCGCCGATATCGCCAACTGGGCATGGGTACGCACCCACCGATGGTCGGGTGTGGATGTTGACGATTTGCCCCACCTCAAGCGCTGGCGCGACGCGATTCGGGCCCGGCCTGCGGTTGCCAGGGGCATCGAGCAACCCCCTTCCAGAATCGACCTGGGCCGCGATGGCGATGTCGCGGCTAAGCGGTTTTCCGAAGAGGCTCGCAAACTGGTGGAAATGGGCCGTGACACCCAGCCCCTGGCCCAACACAAAGGGAGCGCACCATGAAGCTGTTCGTCTCGCCTCGTGCGCCCAGCCCACGGCGGGTGTTGATGTTTCTGGTGGAAAAAAACATCAATGGTCTGGATCTGGTCAATGTGGATCTCAACGCGCAAGAGCACAAGCAGGCCGCCTATCTGGCCAAGAGCCCGCTGGCGCGGGTACCGGCACTGGAACTGGACGATGGCCGGATGCTCACCGAGACCCGCGCCATCTGCACCTACATGGAGGGCCTGCACCCCGAGCCCAACCTCATGGGGTTTGACGCCACGGAGCGCGCGTTCATTGAAATGGCCGATCGGCGCATCGAGTGGTATTTCCTGATGCCAATCGCCAACTGCATCCGCCACACCCATCCCGGTCTGGCGCCCCTGGAAAAGCCGCAATTTCCTGATTTTGGTCAATCTCAAGGCCAGAAGCTGCGCGACATCGCGCGCTGGCTCGATGGAGAGTTGCAACGGCAACCCTGGGTAGCGGGTGACCGCTTCACCATCGCCGATATCACTGCCTTTGTGGCGCTGGAGTTTGCCAAGCTGATGCGCTTCAATGCGGGGGCGGAAGGGTTTGTCGCCTTGCAGGCGTGGCGGGACCGTGTCGCGGAGCGGCCCAGCTCCAGGGCTTGACAGCCGGTCAAGGCGCCCCGACCAGGGTCGTGCCAAGGGGTGGCTATGATCGCTACATGAGATATTCAAGCTTTCGTGGTCTGGCACTGTTGTCGATGGGTTTATGCACTGGCCAGGCTTCGTTGGCGACCGGAGCGTTGACGGTACCTGAGAGCGATGAGGGTTATCTGATTGGCGCCTCTATGGCATCCTCTTCCAGCCATGTGGGCAATGCCAAAGCACAGTACACGCTCAAGCCCATGTGGGCCTTTCAGCTGGGCTCTGTGCGGGTGTCCCGTTCGCGCGCATCCAGCTTGATGAGCGCGGGCAGGGAAAAGCTTGAAACGGGTCTCAGCGCCGACTTCGACCTGCTTAGCGATTGGCGCCTGGGTGCTTCCTTGCGTGTGGACAATGGGCGAAGTTTTGATGCGGACCCCAAGCTGGCGGGCCTTCCCGACGTGCGCACGACCTTGCGCGCACGCCTGTCCGTCAGCCGACCCCTGGGGCCGCGCTGGAGCTGGAGATCGTCTATTGATCAAGACATTCTGGGCCGCGCGGGCGGGCTTCGTTTGAGCCAGGGGTTTGGGTATCGCTGGCGCGTATCCGAAAACACCCATTGGGACTTGTCGACGTCAACCACGTGGGGTAACGGGCGGTATTTGCAGACCCAATACGGCATCAGTTCTGCATCTGCCATGGACACCGGCCGCACGCCTTACCTGCTGGGCAGTGGCTGGGAGAGTTTCCGAACCAGCGTGCAGTTCACCCATGCCATCAGCGAAAACTGGGTCACTTTTGGTGGCCTTGATTTGTCGCAACTGCTGCGCGGCGCAGCCCATAGCCCATTGGTGGGCCGGGTCACAACCCATGGTTTGAGTGTGGGGCTGGCCTACCGCAGCAGATGACCCTCCGCGCCGCGATGGATGATCTCTCCCCGCGCCGCCTTCGGCGTCACCCCCGGGGGGCGGCACTGGCGGCCCGGCAGGGCCGGTTCCGCGGTGCCCTTGGCTGTGAGCCTTTCGCTCGTTGTTGATTTGGTCCCGGCTAGGCTTGTCAGCGGTTGAGCAAGCGGGCCAGGTACTTGCCGGTGTGGCTGGCTTCATTGGCTGCCAGATCTTCGGGGGTGCCTTGGCCGACCACGGTGCCGCCGCCAGCCCCGCCTTCAGGCCCCATGTCGATCAGCCAGTCTGCCGTTTTGATGACATCCAGGTTGTGTTCGATCACGACGATGGTGTTGCCGGCGTCGCGCAGTTGGTGCAGCACTTTGAGCAGCAGCTCGATGTCGGCAAAGTGCAGGCCGGTGGTGGGTTCGTCAAGGATGTAGAGGGTGCGGCCCGTGTCGCGTTTGCTCAGCTCCAGCGCGAGTTTGACGCGCTGGGCTTCACCGCCTGAGAGCGTGGTCGCGCTCTGGCCGAGCTGGATGTAGGTCAGACCCACGTCCATCAGGGTTTGCAGCTTGCGGTGCAGCGTGGGCACTGCGCCGAAGAAGGCGTAGGCCTGCTCCACCGTCATGTTCAGAATTTGAGCGATGTTCTTGCCCTTGTATTGCACGTCCAGTGTTTCGCGGTTGTAGCGCTGGCCGTTGCAGACTTCGCAAGGCACATAGACATCCGGCAAAAAGTGCATCTCCACCTTGACCACGCCGTCGCCCTGGCAGGCCTCACAGCGGCCTCCGGCCACGTTGAAGCTGAAGCGGCCAGGGCCGTAGCCGCGTTCGCGTGAGGCGGGCACTTCCGCCATCAGCTCGCGAATGCCGGTGAACAGGCCGGTGTAGGTGGCCGGGTTGCTGCGCGGCGTGCGGCCGATGGGGCTTTGATCGACGTTGATGACCTTGTCGAAGTGTTCGATACCTTCGATGGCATCGTGTGCGGCGGGTTCGTCGTGTGAGCGGTAGAGCGTGCGCGCCACAGCCGCATACAGCGTGTCGTTCACCAAGGTTGATTTGCCTGAGCCGGATACACCGGTCACGCAGGTGAGCAAGCCCACGGGGAAGGCCACGCTGACGTTTTTCAGGTTGTGGCCGCTGGCGCCCACCACGCGGATTTCCTGCAGCTCGCCTAGCGTTGCCATGTGGGCCGCTTCGCGTGCTGCGCGGCGTTCGGCGGCGGGGCTGGGTGCGAAGCGGGCTTTGGCTGGCGCCACGTAGGCTTTGGTTTTGACCACAGGCAACCAGGGAGTTCGCTTTTTGGGTACGGCAATCTCGCGCGCGCCGCTCAGATATTCACCCGTGAGTGAGCCTGCCGTCGCCATCACTTCGGCGCAGGTGCCCTGGGCCATCACATGGCCGCCATGCACGCCCGCGCCCGGACCCATGTCGATCACATGGTCGGCGCAACGGATCATGTCTTCGTCGTGTTCGACCACCAGCACCGTGTTGCCCAGATCGCGCAGGTGCTGCAGGGTGGCGATCAGGCGGTCGTTGTCGCGCTGGTGCAGACCGATGCTGGGCTCATCCAGCACATACATCACACCTGTCAGGCCGCTGCCGATCTGGCTCGCCAGGCGAATGCGCTGGGCTTCGCCGCCCGACAGGGTGTCGGCGCTGCGGTCCAGGCTCAGGTAGTTCAGGCCCACGTCGTTCAGGAATTTCAGCCGCTGGCGGATTTCGTTGATCACGCGCGCAGCGATGTCGCCCTTGGCGCCAGACAAGTGCAGCTTGCTGAAATAGGCGAGCGATTCGCCCAGGGTGATGTGGCTGATCTTGTAGATCGGTTGGCGCTGTTCACCCTCGCCCACGAACACATGGCGCGCTTCCTTGCGCAGGCGGGTGCCATGGCAATCGGGGCAAGACTGGGTGGCGCGGTAACGCGCGAGCTCTTCGCGCACATGGGCGCTGTCGGTCTCTCGGTAGCGGCGCTCGAAGTTGCGGATGATGCCTTCGAACGGGTGCTTCTTGTTGATCTTCTTGCCCGCTCGCTCGCCCGATTCCAGCGCGTAGCTGAACTTGATGTCTTCTTCGCCCGAACCGTAGAGCAGCGCCTGCTGCACCGCTTCGGGAAGCGCTTCCCAGGGGCCTTCGGCATCGAATTTGTAGTGGGCCGCCAGGCTTTCGATCATGGCGAAGTAGTAGCCGTTGCGCCGGTCCCATCCCTTGATGGCACCGCTGGCCAGACTCAACGAAGGGAAGGCCACCACGCGCGCCGGGTCAAACACCTCGGTGTGGCCCAGGCCGTCGCAGCTGGGGCAAGCACCCATGGGCGAGTTGAACGAAAACAGACGGGGCTCCAGCTCGCCCACGCTGTGGCTGCACAGGGGGCAGGAGAACTTGGCGGAGAAGCCTTGCTCGGCGCCGGTGTCCATGTCCACCGTCAGCGCGCGGCCTTCGGCCAGGCGCAGGGCCGCTTCAAAACTCTCGGCCAGGCGCTGGCGCAAGGGGTTGGAAGCATTGGGCCCCCGCGCTCCACCGCTGCGCGGGTCGTTGCCCCCCGAGGGGGCCGCGCCGTCTTGGGGCGGCGCTGCGACGTCACTGTCTTCTTCCGCTTCGTCGTGGGCGCGCACCTTGATGCGGTCCACCACCACATCGATGTTGTGTTTTTCGGTCTTTTTCAGCGCTGGCAGGTTTTCCGCTTCGACCACTTCGCCATTGAGCCGGAAGCGCACGTAGCCTTGCGCCTGCATGTCGGCAAACAGGTCGAGAAATTCGCCCTTTTTCTCGCGCGCCACGGGCGCCACGATCAGCAGCTTGGTGCCTTCGGGCATGGCCAGCACCGTGTCCACCATCTGCGCCACACTTTGCGCCGCCAGCGGCAGATCGTGGTCGGGGCAATGCGGCGTACCGGCGCGGGCATAGAGCAGGCGCAGGTAGTCGTGGATCTCGGTGACCGTGCCCACGGTAGAGCGGGGGTTGTGGCTGGTGGCCTTTTGTTCGATGGCGATCGCGGGCGACAGGCCTTCGATCAGGTCCACATCGGGTTTGTCCATCAGTTGCAGAAACTGCCGTGCGTAGGCCGAGAGGCTTTCCACATAACGGCGCTGGCCTTCGGCGTACAGCGTGTCAAACGCCAGGCTCGATTTGCCTGAACCCGACAGCCCGGTGATCACCACCAGCGCATGCTTGGGAATGTCGAGATCGATGTTTTTGAGGTTGTGCGTGCGCGCCCCGCGCACAGAAAGGCTGCTGCCGCGTGGAGGAAGTGTGGCGTTGGTGGCCGAAGGCGGGACGGGCAAAGGTGGCAGATTCTGGTTCAAGGCGGGGGTCCCGGCTGTAGCGGGTGGCGTGAAATGGGCAACCTGACATGATAAGCCGGGATGGTTGCAGGGCCTACCCCATGGCGGGTAGACCTTGACTTGCAGTGGCGGGCCGGGCCTCAGCTTCGGCGAGGGCGCAGCACCATGGCCATGAGCAGGCCGAGTGAAACCAGCATCAACCCGGTCAACTGGGGCGGGGTGGGCCACTCACCCGTCACGGGGATGCCAATGAGAATGGTGGCCGCCGGCACCAGGGCGGGGAAAATGCCAGCCCGCGCCGCGCCGAGCAGTTCGGCGGCCCGGGTGAAGCAGACCACGGCCACCACACCGGCAAGCACCCCCTGAATCAGTACCTGGATGAGCAGATCGGCGATGGGCATGGCGCCGATGCGGCTCAGATCCTGGGTCAGCAGGTACACCGGGATGATGAACAGGGCCGACACCGCCGAAATGGCCGCAGTGGCTGGCAGCGCTTTGACCCGCCAAAGGTTGGTCAATACCGTGAAGCTGGCCCACAGCAGGCCGGCGAAGGCAAACATGGCGTCGCCGAGCGGTGCCTGGCTGGTGCCCTCGAACAGGCCGGGCCCTGCGATCACGGCCAGTCCCACGACCATCACGCCGATGCCAAGCAGGCGCGCACGGGGCGGCCGGTCGCGCAGCACCCAGGCGGCCAGCGCGGTGGTGCCCATCATGGCAAAAGCCGGCTGGATCACGGCGCCGTGGGCCAGAGGCGTGAAGGCATAGCCTCCGGCGCCCAGCAAGATAAAGAGCGGACCGACCAGCACCGCCAGTGCAATGCCCTTGGGCCAGCCGACACCTGCCAGCGTGCGCGGCTGGTGCAGCAACAGCCAGGGCAACACGACCAGACCTGCACTCCCGTACCGGAACAGGGCGAAGTCCATGGCCGCAAGTCCCTGGGTCATGCCCGCGCGGGCGAAGGCCAGCGAGCTGCCCCAGATCAACACCGCCCCCAACCCGAACAGTAGGCCTTTGACGGGGTCGGACAAACCTGTTCTTTGTTCGGGCTCGGTGGCGATTTCGGTCATGCCGAGGGTCCTTGAAGAAACACTTGGCAGAGCAACCTGTCTGTGCGTGGGGATGTGGGCAACCAGATCGGGGCGCCGTGGCGTGGTGCGTGGGGCAACCAACCTGCTGTGGGCGGATGCCCTGAATCGGTCAATGATGCCCGACCTTGCCCTCGCACAGGTGTCGCGTGCGATCATTTGCCAGGCATGGCAGTCCGCTATGGGGTGCCGACCGTTATGAGGTGGGCTTGTTCAAGCCGGCTTGGGACGGGTGATGCGTCTGGCTAGGGCCATGCCCGGCGCTTCGACCAACCGGTGCATCACAGCGGCGCAGAGCGCGATCAGCAGGCCAATCACCACCAGGTTTGCGGCGCCCAGCCCCCCAAACTTGTGATGGCAGTAGACGATGATGGGGAAATGCAACAGGTAGATGGAATACGAGACCTTGCCCGTCCAGGCCAGGGGTGCGATTTCAAACGCGGGCAGCCCCAGGACGGCCAGCATGAAGGCGGCCATGCCCAATCCCGAAATCAGGAGGGAAAAGGGTGTGAGCCCTATGTAGACCGGCAAAAGGGCGAGCAATGCGAGCGACACGGCCCATGGCAACCACTTGGGCACGGAGGCCAGGCGATCACGGTAGAAATAGAGCAGTGCGCCCCAGCCGAAGTGCAGAGCTTGAGCCGGGAAGCCGGCTTGGACAAACAACTGGATCTGGCCAGGCGTGTGGGGGCGTTGAATTTCGGAAAAGCGCTGGGCAAAGAGCGCATCGAGCCGACCCGTGGAAGCCAGCCATGTCCAGCTGGCAGACACGGCAAGCAAAATGAGCAGCACGGCCCAAGGGCGCTTTCGGCCGACCCAGACGATCAATGGTGCGAGCAGGTACCACAGAACTTCGATCGTGAGCGTCCAGCTGACACTGAGCACGTCAAAGTCAATCAAGGCCACAGGGTCGAGCTGTTGCAGGTTGAGCAGGTTCAACAGGAAGGCAATTGGATTGTCTTGGACTTGGGCCCAGGCGATGCGCCGCCCGACAAAGCCCACGAACAGGTACGCGACCCAGTAGGCGGGGAAAATGCGCAAGATGCGGTGCCACGCATAGCTGCCCAGCGGATGCCGCGATGCGCTGTCGGCAATCAGGTAGCCACTGAGCACAAAGAACAGCTGCACACCGAGCAGACCGCCATAGGTGTTGAGGTAGGGGATGCCCATGCCTGTATGCACGTGCACGTGGTGCACCAGTACGCCGACAATCGCCAGTCCGCGGAGGTGGTCAAAGTGTGCTGTGTGTCGGGGCTGGGTCATGTGGCTGCTGGCTGTCGCCACGAACTTGGCCCTGAGGGCACGGTGGCGGGCTGATGGTATTGCATGCGGGGCCGGGAGGGGGGCAATGCGGTTCACGCACAATACGAGACCCGCCGCTGAGAGCGGCGATCTGGCTCACCATGCCTTTGACTGACCTGCCGTGTCTACTTCTACCCCGAACCATTCTCCCGCTACCGATACGCCTGACGCCAACCGGATGACCGGCGCAGAACGCAGGGCCAGCGCTTCATTGGCGCTGGTTTTTGCCTTGCGCATGCTGGGGCTGTTCATTGTGTTGCCGGTGTTCGCACTGGAGGCTGCGCGCCTGCCCGGTGGTGACGACCCTGCCCGCGTGGGTCTGGCTATGGGCCTGTATGGACTGACACAGGCGTTTTTGCAGATTCCGTTTGGCCTGGCATCGGACCGCTTCGGGCGCAAGCCCGTCATCGTGGCGGGGTTGCTGGTTTTTGCCGTGGGCAGTGTGATCGCGGCCTGGGCCCCGGACCTGACATGGCTGGCCGTCGGGCGGGCGGTTCAAGGGGCGGGCGCGATTTCGGCTGCGGTGACGGCGTTTCTGGCCGATGTCACGCGCGACAGCGTGCGCACCAAGGCCATGGCCATGGTGGGTGCCAGCATCGCCTTGATGTTTGCCGTCTCTTTGGTGTTGGCGCCACTGCTTGCCGGCTGGGTGGGGCTGTCGGGCATCTTTTTGCTCACCTGCTCATTGGCGTTGGTCGGCATTGCGGTCGTGATCTGGGTTGCGCCCGCCGAGCCCCGCGAACACCAGTTGTCAGCGGCTGGGCAGATCAAGGGGGCCGGTCTGGGTGAGGTGCTGCGCCATGCGGGGTTGATGCGGTTGAATCTGGGCGTGTTTGTGCTGCATGCGGTTCAACTCGCCATGTGGATGGCGGTGCCCGCGCTGCTGGTGCAGGCGGGGCTGCCCAAGGCCGAGCACTGGCAGGTCTATTTGCCTGCCGTGGTGGCCTCGTTGCTTGTCATGGGCGGCGTCTTGTTTCCCATGGAGCGCAGGGGCCAGTTGCGCTCCGCTTTTCTGATCTCCATTGGTTTGATCGCCGCGGTGCAAATCGGTTTGTGGTGGGTGGCGCAGGCGTCGGCTTTGAACGCCACTGACTCACCGGGGTTGTGGCCGCTGGGTCTCCTGATGTTTGTGTTTTTTATCGGCTTCAACATGCTGGAAGCCAGCCAGCCCAGCCTGGTCTCGCGATTGGCGCCAGCCCATGCGAGAGGCGCGGCACTGGGGGTTTACAACACGCTGCAGTCGCTGGGTTTTTTTGCCGGCGGCGCGATGGGCGGCTGGCTCGCCCGCACCCACGGCCCTGCAGGGTTGTTTGTGGCGTGTGCCGTGGCTGCGTTGTTGTGGCTGGCGCTGGCCTGGCCCATGCAGGTGCCGCCACCCCGTCGCTAAGCGTTCGGGCTCAGCGGTTTTCCGGTTTCGTTTCAGTGGGCGGTGGCTGCGCCGCATCGCCCGGGTCGACCGGCGCCTCGTCTCCGGTGTGGTCAAACAGCCCGCCTTGAGGCGCAGTCTTGTCGGCGACCGACGGTTTTGCTGGCGTCTCCGGGGCCACCTGGGGTGCCACGTTGCTCGGCAGTACCGCTTCGGGGCTGCCCTCTTGTGGTGTTGCTGAAGCACCGCCATCGGCCGTGACCGCATCGGCTGGCGCCTCGGCTGCGTCCGTTTCTGATCGTTCGGGGGGTTCGTTCGTTTTGAACACGGCATTGATCATCAGGCTTGAGAGCGTGTGATAGAGCGGGCGACTGATCAGGCGGGCGATGAGGCTGGCCAGCATCGCCGCCGCCATCAGGCTCAGAACCATGGACCGCCCATTGATCATCTCCATCACGATGATGAACGACGTCAGTGGAGCTTGCGTGGCTGCCGCAAGGTAGGCAGCCATGCCCAGTGCGATCAGGCTTGGCGCCAAGGCGCTGTTGGTGCCAGCAAAAAGCTGCGCCACATCGTGGCCGACACCTGCGCCGATCGACAGAGAAGGGGCAAAAATGCCCCCTGGCACACCGCTCCACGAAGTGATCCAGGTGGCTACGAATTTGAGGAGCACGTAGAGTCGGGAAATATCACTTTCACCCGCCAGCATGTTGCGCAACTCATCGGCGCCGGCACCATAGGTTGCACCGCCAGATACGATACCGATCGCCGCCACAGCCAGACCCGCGCCCGCGGCAAAACGCACAGGTTTCTTGTGGCGCCAGCGGCTGAAGCGGTCGGGAAGGCCCTCAATTGAAGCCGCGAGCAGGCGCGCGAACAAGCCGCCCAACAGGCCACACACCACCACCACCACCAAGCCGGGCCAAAAAGCAGCCCAGCTCAACCTCGGAACCGCAATGGTGCCGAAATAGGTCAGGTTGCCAAAAAACGAAATACTGACCAGACCAGCCACCACGATGGCCGAGATGATCACGCTGTTGTTGCGCGAGTCCATGCGCTTGGAAAGCTCTTCAATCGCAAAAACCACCCCTGCCAGCGGGGCGTTAAAGGCGGCTGCGATTCCGGCGGCACCACCGGCCACCAACAAGGCGTGGTCGTTGATGGCAGAGCCCGGGCGCAGCCAATGCCGCGCGCCGTGCATGACCCCGGCCGCGACTTGAACCGAGGGACCTTCCCGGCCGGCTGACAAGCCTGCGAGCATGGTGATGGTGCCCAGGCCCATCTTTGCAATGGTCAGGCGGAACGAAACAAAATGGCGGCGGGCGGCTGAGTTGACCTCTGGATCAATGGCCGCCATGACCTGTGGAATCCCCGAACCCGACGCGCCTGGAAAAAACCGGCGCGTGGCCCAAACGATCAAGGCGGTGAGCGTGGGCGTCCAGATCAGAACACCCCAGGGGTAGAGTTTGTTCAGGTGTTGAAACCACTCGAAGGCGGCTTCGCTGAGCAGGGTGAAGGCCACAACAAACAAGCCCGCCATAACGGCATAACCCAGCACGATGCTTCGGTCCAGCCACGCACGGCCATCGTGCAGCTCGTTGCGGATATTCTGGAAAAAATCGGGTTCGCGGTTCATGTTGGGCGCCTCTATTGTGGCATTTCATGTTCCGGCAGGCGCTTGCGGCACAATCCTATGAGTGACTTGGCGACATTCTGCGGCCGGGTCCTGATTTTTTCTAAGCCAGCTCAAGGAACCCGCCATGGCCTCCGTTAACAAAGTGATCCTCGTCGGCAATTGTGGCCGCGACCCCGAAATCCGTTACCTGCCTTCGGGTCAGGCCGTGGCCAACGTCAGCGTGGCCACCTCCAGCCGCCGCAAAGACAAGAACAGCGGAGAGATGATTGAAGACACCCAGTGGCACCGCGTCACGTTTTACGACCGGCTGGCAGAGATCGCCGGTGAGTATGTCAAGAAGGGCCGTCCCATTTATGTGGAAGGGCGCTTGAAATACGGCACCTATGTCGACAAAGCCACGGGTGTGGAAAAAAACACTGTGGACATCATTGCCACAGAAATGCAGTTGCTCGGAGGCCGTGAAGGCATGGGTGGCGAGGGCGGTGGTGGCGCAGGCGGTGGCGGTGGTTACTCGCGCCCTGCGGCCGCGCCGCGCCAGGCTCCGGCCCGTTCGGCGCCAGCCCCCGCGCCTGCCGCCGCTCGTCCGGCCAGCGGCTTTGACGATATGGACGACGACATTCCATTCTGATCAGGATGTGAACCGTTGGTGCGAACCCGTCCGGCTCAGGCTTGGCGGGTTTTCCTTTTTCTTGAATGGGCCTTCCCCATGAGCCATTTCTGGGATCAAAATTTTTCTGTGCCGGGGTACAAGTACGGCACCGCACCGAATACCTTTCTCGCCGGGCAGGCGCATCGCATTGCGGCCGCTGGCAAGGTGCTGGTACCGGGTGATGGCGAAGGGCGCAACAGTGTGTGGCTTGCGCAGCAAGGCTGCCAGGTGACGGCCATGGACGCTTCGGAGGTAGGGTTGCAGAAAGCCCTCACGCTGGCCGCAGAGCGCGGCGTTGCCGTACAAACCGTGTGGGGTGATCTGGCCGAATGGGCACCAGCACCTGGTCAGTTTGATGCCGTGGTACTCATTTATGTGCATCTTCCAGAACCGATTCGCCTGGGCGCACACAGGCGATTGGCTGCCGCATTGCGCCCTGGTGGCTGGTTGCTGCTGGAGTGCTTCCACCCAGGTCAGCTGGCGCGCAGCAGCGGGGGGCCCAAAGACGAGAGCATGTTGTACACGCCAGCGATGCTGGACGCCGACTTTGCCGGGCTGCTTGAGCCGGAGATGGCTTGGGATGGCGAGACGTTGCTGTCTGAAGGCCCTGGTCACCAGGGCCTGGCCCACGTCACCCGCTGGATCGGGCGCATGCCACGCTGACGCGCCGGATCGGGGTCGGGGCACAATCGCTCCATGGATTCTCCTAACCCTTGGCTGCCCGCCAACGATCCCCAGCGCACACTGCTGCACAACGAAGTGCACGCGCGTCCGCCGGCCCGCATTCATTTGCCCGCGCTGGTCACCTATGTCGCCGTGTTCAACCAGGCGCTCACGCGCGACGAAGAGTGTGCCCATTTGCAGCAGCTACCGGGTCAGGAAGGTCTGACGCCCGAGGCTTTGCAGGCCAACTTCCTGCGCATCCGTTGCCCCGGCTACACCCTGAAATGGGAGCGCCACACCGAGTTCACGCGGTACTCGATCGTGCAGGAACTGCCTCCGGGCTGTGGGCTGGAAGCTTGCGAACCCGATTTGCTGGCACACCTGATCACCCCACCGGGCTGGCTGGCTGGTATTCCTGGGCGCACGATCGCCGCCATTCAAATGGCCATGGTCGAGGCGCCCATTGACCCGCAGGGCGACTCGCTGGCGCGCGCACGCCGCTGGCTGGGTGACCACACGGTGGTGGCCTCGCTGATGGGCAACAACGCGCACTCCTTGGCTGTGACCGATTTCATGCTGCGTCCATGCGGCTTCGAGCGCATGCTGGTGGTCGCACCGGGAGGCACCTCGCAAACCCGTGCCGGGCGCATTGCAGCGCGGTTGTTTGAACTGGAAACTTACCGGTTGATGGCGCTGCGAGCGCTGCCGGTGGTCAAGGACTTGGCGCCTCTGCTTGCCGACTCCGAGCGCCAGCTGACCGACATCACGGCGAAGCTTGAAAACAAGAGCACCTCGGACCAGGCGCTGCTCGATACCCTGGTTTCCTTGGCCGGCGGCGTTGAACGCGCCACAGCCGAAAACGTTTACCGCTTTGCCGCCACCCGCGCCTACGATGCCCTGGTGTCCCAGCGCATGGGCGAGTTGCGCGAAGCGCCCATTCCGGGCACCCAGACACTGGGCGAGTTTTTGCAACACCGGTTGAAGCCCGCCATGGCCACCGTGGCCGCGACAGCCCAGCGCCTGGCGTCGCTGTCGGAGCGCATTGCGCGCACCAGCGCCTTGCTGCGTACCCGTGTGGACATTGCCACTGAACTGCAGAACCAGGAACTGCTCGCCAGGCTCACGCGCGGGCAGGACATGCAACTGCGGTTGCAAAGCACGGTGGAGGGCCTGTCCATCGCGGCCATTTCCTACTATGTGGTGAGTTTGCTGCTCTATGTGGGCAAGGCCGGAAAAGCCGCGGGTTTGCCGATCAACCCGGAGATGGCTGCCGGCGCGCTGATTCCGCTGGTGTTGTGGGCCGTGTGGCGTACCACCAAAAAAATCCACGAAAAGCTGCATGCGGAGCACTGAGCACTGAGCACTGAGCACCTAGTGCTCGAAGTGGGCACCGCTCAAGGGCAGTGGTTGTACCGATCCTGCGCATCCTTGTGACCCAGCCGGGCACGCAAACGGCGGCGTGCATTGCCCGGACTCGATGGGTTCGCAGCGCCTGATGCTGCAGAATGGCCGGCCCTCTTGACGGTTGCGACCTCGTCAAACCCGCCCATGACGCCAACAGACGGGTTCACGCGATGCGATGTCTGGCCCCCAGGCAAAGCGCTTTTGTGGCGCGTCCACCCATTCAGGCATCTGCTTGCGCTCCATCCATTGGTCGAGGATCCCATGCTCGGGGACCGGCGGAGGACGGGCATGCGCAGTGTTGCGTTGATCGCGAACCCCCGCGAAGGCTGGTGGTTGGCCAGAAGATGGGCGCTCATGAAAGACGCGCTGTCGAGTGCAAGCAAGGTGTCCGCCGACGCACGGATGGCGGGCTTTCTGAGCTCGCCGATGGGAACTTGGCCACCTCTCCGCCAAAAGAAAAGAATGAGGCCATGCAAGTGATTTTCAATCGTCAGACGCGGCTGAACAGGGCGGTCTAGGCTGTGTTTGCATGGCTGAAGTCCAGACACGGCCCGGTTTCATTCTGAAAGCTTGAAGGCCGCGAAAGAACGCAGCTGACCTGGGCAAGTGGTTCGACCCATTGAGCAATCTCAAGGACAGCCGGTTGAATACCGCCCATAGTTGAATGTGGCGGTTTGCCCGCTGCCACGCCATGCATTTTTCTGAGCACACTGGAGACCCTATGAAGCCCGAGCTTTTCCGCATCACCGTCATAGGGGCCGGGTTCGGCGCGCTCTCCTCTGTGCGCGAAATCCGCCAGCGCGATCCCAATGCCGAAATCACTTTGATCGCGCCGCGCGCAGAGTTGCACTACCTGCCGGGCATCATCTGGATTCCATCCGGGTTGCGCACGCGCGAGCAACTTACCGTGCCGCTGGGCAATTTTTTCCGACGCATGAAGGTGCGCCACGTGGTGGCCGAGGTGACCGGGCTGCGCGAATGCGGGCGGGTGGTGGACACCACCGCGGGCGAGGTGACGAACGACGCCCTGGTGATCGCCAGCGGCGGACGCTTCATCAAGAAGCTGCCCGGCATCGAGCACGCCATCACGCCCTGCGAAGGCATTGCCGCCGCCGAAAGAATCCGCGACCGGCTTCGCGAAATGCAAGGCGGCACCATTGCCATCGGTTTTGGTGGCAACCCCAACGAACCCAGTGCGGTGCGCGGCGGGCCTATGTTCGAGTTCCTGTTCGGCATCGACGAACAGCTCAAGCGCGAAGGGCGTCGCGACAAGTTCGACCTGGTGTTCTTCAACCCCTCCAAAGAGCCCGGTGCGCGCCTCGGTCCGAAAGCGGTGAAACACCTCCTGGCCGAGATGGTCAAGCGCGGCATCCGCACCCATCTCGGTCACAAGATGAAGCGTTTCGATGCCGATCGCGTCGTCACCGAAGGCGGTGAGTTCCCCGCCGATCTCATCTTGTTCATGCCCGGCATGACCGGCAACGCCTGGTTCGACCAGACCGAGCTGGCGCGGTCCCCCGGGGGCTTGCTGCAGGCCGATGCGTTGTGCCGGGTTGTTGGCAGCGAGCATGTCTACGTGGTGGGCGATTCAGGCAGTTTCCCCGGCCCCGCCTGGATGCCCAAGCAGGCGCACATGGCCGATCTCCAGGCCGCCGCCGCGGCCGAAAATGTGCTGGCGGGTCTGCGCGGTGAGACGCCCCAGGCCACGTTCAAGGTCGAGCTCATCTGCATCATCGACGCCATCGACCACGGCACGCTGGTGTTTCGCAATGAGCAGCGCCAGATCGTTTTGCCCTCGACGCGCTTGTTCCACTGGGCCAAGCGCTATTTCGAGGGTGTTTACCTGAAGAAGTACCGATGAACAACACCGCTTCCAACCCCTCCCCGGTCAACGCCAGCGCGACCACGATTTACGCTGCCTTGGGCGGTGCCGATGGCATCCACAAGCTGGTGAACCGTTTCTATGGGCTCATGGACGAACTGCCCGAGGCCTACACGGTGCGCCAGATCCACCCCGAGAGCCTCAAAGGCAGTGCCGAGAGCCTGTTTGAATACCTGTCGGGCTGGTTCGGCGGGCCCCAGCTCTACACCGCCAAGAAGGGCCACCCCCGCTTGCGCATGCGCCACGCGCCCTATGCGGTGGGGCCGGTCGAACGCAACGAGTGGTTGCTGTGCATGACCCAGGCACTGACCGAGCAGGTGGCTGATCTGCCCCTGCGCGAGGCTTTGATTGACCGCTTCACCCAAATGGCCGATCACATGGTCAACACCGCGGCAGGCGCCCAGGGCTGCGGCCATGCGGTGCAGCGCGCCTGAAGCCTATTCCAATACCCACTCACTTTCAGGAGACATCCATGGACGCTTTTCAAGACCACTATCCCGAGAACGTGTCGCATTGCTACGGTTGCGGCAGCAAGAACAAGCACGGCCACCAAATCAAAACCCATTGGGAGGGCGACGAAACGGTGACCCGGTTCACGCCCGAGCCGTATCACACCTCGGTGCCGGGCTTTGCCTACGGCGGCTTGATCGCCTCGCTGATCGATTGCCACAGCACGGGGACCGCGGCCGCCGCGATGTACCGCCAGGAAGGGCGCGACATGGATTCGTTGCCAGCGTTCCGCTTCGTCACGGGTTCGTTGCATGTCGACTTCCTCAAGCCCACGCCGTTGGGCGAGCTGACCCTGCGCGGCACAGTGAAAGAGATCAAGGGCCGCAAGGTGGTGGTGGAATGCACCGTGTTCGCCGGCGATGTCGCTACCGCGCGCGGCGAGGTGGTGGCGGTGCAGATGCCTGAGAGCTTCGGACAATCCTGAATCAAAAAACGGCACCCCGAAGGGTGCCGTTTCGAATCACCTGGAGAGGCTCAGAAACCCAGCGTGTGCATGCCGGGTTTGATCAGGTGGGCCGCCACATCGGCCGGTTTGGCCGGCGTCACACCCTCGATCAAGTCGGTGGCCTTGTGGCCCGTGTTGGGCAGGTACAGCGCGCAGACCTCCACCTTCGCACCGGCCTTGATCAGGCCTTGCAGCATTTGCTGGGTGGTCACATCCTTGGGTTTGAGATTGGACAGTTCCTGACCGGTCACGGCGATGTCGGCGGCCTTGTCGCACAGCAATACGCGCACACTGGCCTTTTGCTCCAGCGCCTGCCCGGCGAGCACCAGGCCGGCGCCCTGTGCCATGGCGTTGCCACTGTGGATGTTGACGAAGAGTTCCTCGGCGTGCGCAGCGCCCATGGTCAGCAGGGTGGCGGCGCTCAGCGCGATCAGACGTTTCATACAGAAAACTCCTTGAGTGTGTGAAGGGGAAACAGACCGGTTACATGACCGGTTCAGCCCATTCTTCATATACTCCGTGTGGTATCCATGAGAAAACGCAAGCCCCCTCAAAATCCATGGCATTGAAAGGTACAACATGAACAACAACGCCGCATTCGACCCCGATCAATTGCCTCTGGTGCCCGATGAGCTGGATGTGTTGTCTGAACTGGTGCCGTTGCAGGCGCAGGCCATCATTGAACTGGGCTGTGGCGCGGCCCGCTTGGCGCGGAGTTTGTTGACGCGCTGGCCAGGGTGCAAAGTCACGGGGTTGGAGGTGGATGCGGTGCAGCACGCCAAGAATCTGGCCCATCCACAAGCCGGTTTGACCTTCCTGGCTGCGGGTGCACAGGCTGTGCCTTTTGTCGATGCGTCCTTCGATCTGGCGCTGATGCTCAAGTCGCTGCACCACGTACCCATGGCGGCGATGGACCAGGCGCTGGGCGAAGTGGCGCGTGTCTTGCGGCCAGGCGGGTTTCTGTACGTGTCCGAACCGATTTATGGCGGCGCCATGAACGAGCTGGTGCGCCTGTACAACGATGAAGGCGTGGTGCGACCGGCTGCTCAAGCGGCGCTGGACCGTGCCTTGGCGACCGGCCAGCACTGGGAATCGATCACCGAACGGCGGTTCGCACAAGCGGTGCATTTCGCCAGCTTTGAAGATTTTGCCCAGCGCATGATGTACCCCAGCTTTGCAGACCACAAGGTCGATCAAGCCTTGCTGGACCGGGTGGGCGCAGCCTTCGAGCCGGACTGTGGTGAACAAGGCGCAGACTTTGTGCGGCCCATGCACGTGCGCCTGTTTCGACGCAAGGGCTGAACGGGCTCAGTGCGGCGGCTGGGTCAGCGCTGTCACGGCCTGGTGGTGTGTGAGAAACACCCGGCCGGTCAGGTGTTGCAGGAAATCGCTGCGTTCAAGCCGGTCCATCACGGGGCCCTTGACCTCACTCAGGTGCAGCTTCACGCCAGCGTCCTTGAGGCGCAGTGTGATGGCTTCCAGGCTCTCCAGTGCGCTGGCGTCAATGGCGTTGACGGCGCTGCACTGGAGCACCACGTGTTCGATGTCCGGGTGCGCCGCCACCTCGGCCGCGATGTGGTCTTCCAGCGGCCGCGCATTGGCGAAATACAGGCTCTCGTCCACCCGCAGACCGAGCACGCCGGGATGGGTTTCAACGGTGTGGCGCAAGACGTTGCGGTAGTGCTCCGTACCAGGCACGCGACCGACCGTGGCGATGTGTGGTCGGCTGGTGCGCCAGAGGTGCAGCAGCAGCGAGACCCCCACGCCGGCCATCAGGCCCGCCTCGATACCGACCGTCAGGGTCAGGACAAAGGTCAAGGCCAGCGCGGTGAAGTCGGTGCGGGCATAGCGCCAGGTGCGCCCGAACGCATGCACGTCCACCAGGGTGAGCACGGAAGCCACGATGGTGGCGGCCAGGGCCGTCTGGGGCAGGTGGTAGAGCGCCGGCGTGAGCAACAGGGCCGCCAGCAGCAAGCCGATGGCGGTGTAGATACCGGCGGCGGGGGTGCGCGCGCCTGCGTCGAAGTTCACCACCGAGCGCGAGAACCCGCCCGTGACCGGGAAGCCGCCGGTCAGACCCGCGGCGATGTTGGCGGCGCCCAGGCCCCGCAATTCGGCGTCGGGTTCGATGCGTTCACGCCGTTTGGCCGCGAGCGACTGACCAAGTGACACCGACTCCACAAACCCCACCAGGCTGATCAGCAGGGCCGCGGTGGCCAGCTGTTGCACCTGAGGCCACAGGTTGGTGTTCAGCGTGGGCAGGGTGAGTGGCGGCAAACCGCCCGGCACCGCGCCCACGACGCGCAGTCCACCGTCTTCCAGGCGCAACCCCCAGGCGATCAGCGTGGCCACGGCCAAGGCCAGCACGGGCGCGGCCTTGGCGATCACATCGGCGGCCATGGGCCGAAGGCCCAGCGCGCGCAGGCGGGGTTTGAACGAGTGGCGCGCCCACACCAGAAAGACGAGGGTGAGCAAACCAATGGCCGCGGCCGGCCCTTGCCATTGGCCGATGTGTTGGCCAAGGCTGGTCGCGAGCTGCGGCAGCGTCTGGCCTTGAAGGGGAATGCCCAGCAGGTGTTTCAACTGGCTGGCCGCGATCAGCAACCCGGAGGCGGAGACAAAACCGGAGATCACCGGGTGGCTGAGGAAATTGGCGATCACGCCCAGCCGCAGCGCGCCCATGAGGAAAAGCATGATCCCGCTCATCAGCGTCAACAACGCCACCGCGGCCACATAGCCCACGCTGCCCGCCAGGGCCATGGTGCCCAGCGCCGAGGCCGTCATGATGGACGTGATGGCCGCGGGGCCCACGGCCAGCGTGTTGCTGGTGCCGAAGATGGCGTAGGCCACGAGCGGGAGCATGCTGGCGTACAGACCCGTCTGGGCCGGCATGCCTGCGAGCAGGGCGTAGGCCAGGCTTTGCGGGATCAGCATCAAGGTGACCACAGCCGCGGCCACGCCATCGGCCGCCAGGTGCTCGGCGCGGTATTGCGGCGCCCAGCGCAAGATGGGCAGCCAATGGGGCAATGGGTTTTTCATGGAGGATGCACCTGAGCCGGGTTGAGCCGCGTGCTTCAGTGGGTCAGAGCGCGTTGATCGGGATCTTCAGGTAGGTCGTGCCATTGTCTTCGGCGGGCGGCAGGTGGCCCGCGCGCATGTTGACCTGAACCGCCGGCAGGATGAGAACCGGCATGGCCAGCGTGGCATCGCGTTTTTGCCGCATTTCGACAAAGGCGGCCTCGCTCACGCCATTGCGCAGGTGCACATTGTTTCCTCTCTGTTCGGCCACGGTGGTGATGCAATGCGGCTTGCGCTCGTCGGGCGGGTAGTCGTGGCAGAGGTACAACTCGGTGTTGTCGGGCAGGGCCAGTACGCGCTGTATCGAGCGGTACAGCGTGGCCGCGCTGCCGCCGGGGAAGTCGCAACGGGCGGTGCCGTAGTCCGGCATGAACAAGGTGTCGCCAACGAAAGCCGCGGTGCGCAGCGGGTCCACGCTGTGGTCGCGCACCACGTAGGTCATGCAGGCGGGTGTGTGGCCGGGCGTGTGCATCGCGGTGAGTTGCAGACCGCCGATCTGGAGGTGGTCACCGTCTTTCAGCAGGCGATCGAACTGGCTGCCGTCGCGCGCAAATTCGCTGCCCGCGTTGAACAGCTTGCCGAAGGTGTTTTGTACGGTGGTGATCTGCGCGCCGATGGCGAGCTGGCCACCCAGACGTTCCTGCAGGTAGGGCGCGGCGGAGAGGTGGTCGGCATGCACATGGGTTTCCAGCAGCCACTGCACGGTCAGGCCGAGCTCGCTGACGCGATCGATCAGGCGATCGGCGCTGGCGGTGCTGGTGCGGCCGGATTTGGGGTCGTAGTCGAGCACGCTGTCGATCAGCGCAGCTTGGGCGCTTGCTTGGTCCCAGACGATGTGGCTGAAGGTGAAGGTCGCGGGGTCGAAGAAGGACTCGATGTGCAATCGCGAGGGGGCGGTCATGGGGTGCGTCTCCAGGTGTTCGAGAGAAAAAAAGGCCCAGCCTTTTCAGGTGGGCCTTTGCTGAGGACTCAGGCCGCTTACAGCGACTTGGTCGAGTAGTACCAGTCCACCGTGTTGTAGCCTTCACCGGCGCGCTTGGCGACGGCATCAGCGGTCTTGGGCGGCGGCACGATCACATCGCAACCGGGTGTCCAGCCTTCGGGCGTGGCAATCGCGTTTTTGTCGCTGGTCTGCATGGCTTGCAGCAGGCGCACGAACTCTTCGATGCTGCGACCGTTGCTCATGGGGTAATAGACCATGGCCCGCAGGATGCCGTTGGGATCGATGAAGAAGGTGGCGCGCACGGCCTGCGTGTCGGCTGCACCGGGGTGCACCATGCCGTAGGCGCGGGCCACATCCATCTTGATGTCTTCAATGATGGGGAAGCTGATCTCCACACCAAACTTCTCTTTGATGCTTTGCGTCCAGGCCAGGTGCGAATACAGGCTGTCGATGGACAGGCCGAGCAATTCACAGTTCATGCTGCGGAAGGTATCGGCGTGTTTCTGGAAGCCGATGAATTCGGTGGTGCAGACCGGCGTGAAGTCGGCGGGGTGCGAAAACAGGATGAGCCACTTGCCCTTGTAGTCGGCCAGACTGCGGTCGCCGTGGGTGGTCTTGGCGTTGAAAGCGGGGGCCGCTTCGTTGAGGTGGGGGAATGTGCTGACAGCGGTGTCCATGAAAAACTCCTTGGGGTGGGTTGTTGAAGCGGTCGATCAAGGCCGTTGCTTGTTCGATGGCTTCAGTATCTATACCCCCAGGAGTTTATTTGTTGACAAATGTCAAGGGTGCGGTTGGCATTCTCAATCGACCCGATAGCCGCTCGCCGACTCAGAATTCGGTGGTCGCGTCGCTGGTGATGATGCCGCCGCCCAGGCAGATTTCGCCGTCGTAGACCACGGCGCTTTGACCGGGCGTGACGGCCCATTGTGGGTCGCTGAAGTGCAGCGTGAAGTTCTGATCGTCGCGGGCTTGCAGAGTGCAGGGCGCGTCGGCCTGGCGGTAGCGCGTTTTGGCGGCCAGGGCGCCGGCAGGCGGTGCGTGACCGGCCACCCAACTGGTGTTCTGCGCGTTCAGCGCCGGCGACATCAGCCAGGGGTGTTCGTGGCCTTGCACCACCCACAGCGTGTTTTTCGCGATGTCTTTGCGCGCGACGAACCAGGGCGCGTGTTCGTTGCCGCCTTTCTGCGCACCCTTCTCCTTGACGCCGCCAATACCCAGCCCTTGCCGTTGGCCCAGCGTGTAAAAGCTCAGGCCAACGTGTTTGCCGATCGTGCGACCGGTCGGGTCCTTGATCGGACCGGGCTCTTTGGCGATGTAGCGGTTGAGAAACTCTCGGAACGGGCGTTCTCCGATGAAGCAGATGCCGGTGCTGTCCTTTTTCCTGGCGTTGGGCAGTCCGATCTCGGCGGCGATGCGGCGCACCTCGGTTTTGGGCAGCTCGCCCACCGGAAACAGGGTCTTGCTCAGCTGGGCCTGGTTGAGACGGTGCAGGAAGTAGCTCTGGTCTTTCAGCGGGTCCAGACCTTTGAGCAGCTCGAATGTGCCATTGTTTTCGCGAACGCGGGCATAGTGCCCAGTGGCGATTTTCTCGGCGCCCAGGCGAATGGCGTGGTCGAGGAAGGCCTTGAACTTGATCTCGGCGTTGCACAGAATGTCGGGATTGGGCGTTCGCCCGGCCTGGTATTCGCTCAGGAATTCGGCGAACACGCGGTCCTTGTATTCGGCGGCAAAGTTGACGTGTTCGATCTCGATGCCGATCACGTCGGCCACAGAGGCGGCGTCCACGAAGTCGATGTTCGACGAGCAGAACTCGCTGTCGTCATCGTCTTCCCAGTTTTTCATGAAGATGCCGATGACCTCATAGCCCTGTTGTTTGAGCAGCCAGGCGCTGACCGCAGAGTCCACGCCGCCACTCAAACCCACCACCACACGCTGTTTGTTTGCCATGGTGGGATTATCGCGCTGAGCCGAAGAAACCCGCTGGACCAGGTTTGTAAGGGCCTTCAAATCCTTTCACGTTTGTGACCGTGTGGCGCGGTCGATAGCGGGCGATGAGCGCCTTACAGTGGTGTCAAGCCATCTTGGCTCGTCCATTCAACGGAATCGCACCATGTCCCGACCGCCTGTCGTCTTTGTTTCCCACGGGTCGCCTACCTTTGCCATCGACCCCGGCGTCGCAGGCCCAGCCCTCACGGCTTTGGGTCAGCGGTTACCGCGCCCGGAAGCGGTGCTGATCGTGTCGCCCCACTGGATGACCCGCGACCCAAGGGTGAGCACCTCGGCGGCCCCGCCGACCGTGCACGACTTCGGTGGCTTTCCGCAGGCGCTGTACGAACTGAAATACCCCGCACCTGGCCACCCGGCACTGGCCGAGCGCGCCATCGAGGTGTTGCGCGCTGCCGGTTGGGCTGCCGAGGCCGATCCGCAACGCGGCCTCGACCATGGCGCCTGGGTACCCATGCGTTACCTGTTCCCGCAGGCCGATGTGCCGGTTTTCCAGGTGTCCTTGCCAGCCCGCCTCGACGGCGCCCAGGCCTATGCGTTCGGTCGGGCGCTGGCGCCGCTGGCCAACGAAGGGGTGCTCATCATGGGTTCGGGCAGCCTCACGCACAACCTGTATGAAGTCCGTTTTGACGCCCCCGACGCGCAAGGTGAGGCTTATGCACTTGGTTTTGCCACATGGATACGGGAAACGCTGATCAACCACGACCACGAACGTCTGCAGCAGACCATGGCGCTGGCGCCCGAGGCGCAACGTGCCCACCCCACGCCCGAACACCTCTGGCCGCTGATGGTGGCAGCGGGTGCGGCGGGCGCGGATGCCCCGGTCAGCCGCATTGAAGGCGGCATGAGCTTTGGCGTACTGTCAATGGATGGGTTTGTGTTTGGCGACCTGTCTGTTTCGATGGCTGCGCCGCTTGCGGCCGAAGCGGCCTGAGCGCTCGCTGGTGGCAGCTTCGCGATGACACACCCTGTTTTGGGTATCGAGGTGGGTGCCCAATCCACCCTGGCCCGCCTCCAGCGGCCCGACGAAACCCCTTTGCATTGGGATTTGCCCATTGGCTTGGCCAGTCTTTGGGTGTTGGGCGCGCCATCTTCTGCGCCTTCGCCGCTGGCGATTGAAAATGCCATCCAGGCGGTGGAAGATCAGATTGGATTGGTGCAACGCCATCTGACCGGGGAAACGGTTCTCGCCCTGGCAGTCGAGAACCTGAGCACGCTTCGGCGCGGCGGTGCCATGTGGAACACCGAGGGCGGGCCGATCACGCTGGCGAGAGTGGAGCAGGAATACCAATGGTTGGCAGCGCGCGCCATGGGTGCACCGTCGGCGAAGGGCACAGTTTTTGATGCGGCCTCGGGCGACGCGCTCATCCTGATCTTGCGCGAGTTCATGCACCATCTCGGGGTGAATGAACTGCAAACGTTCGACTGATCGTCCGGGAATGACAGGCTTGCGTCTGTCACGAAACCTTCACGCACTTGACTTATTCTGGCCTTTGCCGGATTCTGCAGTGCTGCAGGTTTTGGTGATGGCTGGCACGGACCGTGCGAGCTGTTTGTGCATTTCAACGTTTCATCCAACTTCCCCGAAAGCGAGTCTTCCCATGAAGATCAAGTTCACGACCCTTGCCCTGGCCGCCGCGGCTTTGATGACCAGCGCGGCCCACGCCGACGACAAAACCTTGCGTCTGCTGACATGGAGTGACTATGCGCCGAAAGACGTGATCGAGCAGTTCACCAAAGAGACCGGCTACACCGTCGAAGTCACCACCTCGAACAACGAAGAGATGATCTCCAAGCTGCGCGCCACCGGCGGCGCTGGCTTTGACCTGGCACAACCCAGCCAGGACCGCATCGCCGGCCCCCAGGCCGAGTTCCGCATCTACAAGGCCATGGACATGGGCAAGCTCAAGTCCGAGCTGTTCATTCCTTCCATGCTGAAGTCCACCGAAAAGAACACCACGGTCAAGGGCAAGATCTATGGCGTGCCGCACATCTGGGGTACCGATGGTCTGGCGGTCAACACCAAGTCTTCCAAAGTTGTGGATTACGCTGACCTGTGTGCACCCGAGAACGCCGGCAAAGTCAGCATGCGTCTGAAGCGCCCAACGCTGATCGCTTTTGCCTTCGCGTCGGGCAAAGACCCGTTTGCCCTGTACAGCCAACCGAAGGCCTACGGTGCACTGATGGAGGATGTGGGCAAGACGCTAACCGCTTGCAAGGCCAATGTGAAGTTCTACTGGGACAGCAAGGACCAGTTGCTGACCGGCATGCGTTCGGGTGAGTTGACCGCCGCCATGATGTGGGACACCGGCACTTGGGGCCTGAGCAAGGAGACGCCCGAGATCAAATACCTTGCGCCGAAGTCGGGTGCCCTGGGCTGGGTAGACACGTTCGCCATTCCCGCCAAGGGCAAGAACGACGCCGCCGCATACGCATGGATCAATTTCAACATGCGGCCCGAAATTGCGGCCAAGGTTGCCGGCGCAGTGGGCAACTTCACCGCCAGCAAAGGTGCCGACCAGATGATGGATCCGGTGCTCAAGAAGCAGTTCGCCGAAAGTTTCCCTGAAGCGGCGCTGGACAACATCAAGTGGTACCCCGCTGTGCCACCGGGCATCGAGGACATCGAAGGCCGTGTGCTCGATCGCATCAAAGCCTCCAAATAAGCCTGTCTAACCGGCGTGTCCGACCTGAACGCAGGCAGTCCCGCCGCCGCGTTGGACCTCGAAGTCCTGACTGCCCGCAAACGCTACGGTGCGTTTGCGGCGGTCGATGATTTGAGTTTCAACGTGCCGCGGGGCTCGTTTTTTTCCATCCTCGGTCCATCGGGCTGCGGCAAAACCACACTGCTGCGCATGATCGCGGGGTTCATCGTGCCCGACGCGGGTGACATCCGCATCAAGGGCCAGTCGATGGCGGGCGTGGGCCCCAACAAGCGCCCGGTCAACATGGTGTTCCAGCACCTGGCGCTGTTCCCCATGATGAGCGTGGGTGAAAACATCGCCTATGGCCTTGAGCGCCGTGGCGTCAAGGGCGCGGTGGCCAAGGCCCAGGTGATCGACATGCTCAAGCGCGTCGGCTTGCCGGGCAGCGAGGGCAAGCGCATCGATCAGCTTTCAGGCGGCCAGAAACAGCGCGTGGCGATTGCCCGCTCCCTGGTTCTGGAGCCGGCGCTGTTGCTGCTTGATGAGCCCTTGGGCGCACTCGATCTGAAGCTGCGCGAGCACATGAAAGTGGAGCTCAAACAGTTGCAGGCCGAGGTGGGCACCACCTTTGTCTACATCACGCACGACCAGTCGGAAGCGCTGGTCATGTCCGATCAGGTGGCGGTGATGAACCATGGCCGCTTCGAACAGGTGGGCAGTCCCCAGCAGCTGTATTACCAGCCGAAAACCGCTTTTGTGGCCGGTTTCGTGGGCAACAGCAACCGCTTTGAAGGCGTGATCGAATCGCGCAACAGCGAGCAGGTAGAACTGCGCACGCCGCAAGGCCTGGCGCTCTGGGCGCAGCGCATGGGTCCGGTGGACGTGGGTCAAAAGGCCTCTCTGTTCATCCGGCCCGAGGCCATCGAGATTGGGCGCAACGCCAGCGAGTTGCCCGCCGGTGATCCGGCCTGGAGCGCCCAGGTGCAGAGTGTGCTTTTTGATGGCGGGAACTCCACCGTACAGGTGACCGAATCGCGAACCCAGGCTGCCTTGCAAATCGCTTTGCCGTTAACTGGCCGCCTGGCCGACTTGCGCGCGGGCGATACGGTGCATTTTGGTTATCAGCCCGCCCAGGCCTGGTGTTTTTCAGCATGACCGGTTCGTCTCAACAGCGCTGGATGCTGGGTCTCTTGCTGGCGCCGGCGTTGCTGTGGCTGTTCGGTCTGGTGATCCTGCCCCACATCGAATTGCTGGTGTTGTCGTTGCAGGGCCGCGTGGGCCCGGGCGAATACGCGTTCAGCACCGAGCAGTACCAGACCTTCATCGACGAGCCGCTGTACTGGAACACCTTTGTGCGCACCGCCACCATGTCGGTGCTGGCCACGCTGCTGACGTTTCTGCTTGCCTTCCCGGCCGCTTGGTACATCGCCAAGGTGGCGCGCGGGCGCTCCAAAACGGTGCTGCTGGTGCTGTGCCTGCTGCCCTTCTGGGTCAGTGAAATGGTGCGCACCCTGGGCTGGTTGATCCTGCTGCGCGAAACGGGTGTGATCTCCAGCGTGTTGCAGGCCACCGGGCTGGCCAGCCAACCGGTGGAGTTGCTGTACCACGACGCCACCATCCTGGTGGGCCTGGTGTATGCGTCGCTGCTGTTCATGGTGATCCCGCTGGTCAACAGCCTGGAGAGCCTGGACGACAGCCTGATCGAGGCCGCCTACGACCTCGGCGGCTCCACCGTCAACATCGTGCGCCGCATCGTCATTCCCCACGCCGCCCCAGGTATCGCCGCGGGCTCCATCGTGGTGTTCATGCTGTGCCTGGGCAACTACCTCACCCCGACCTTGCTGGGCGGCAAAAACTCGCTCTGGTTCACCGAGCAGATCTACACCCAGTTCATCACCCGCTTCAACTGGAACCAGGGTGCTGCCTTTGGCTTCCTGTTGCTGTTCCTGTCCACGGCGCTGGTCTGGGCGGGTTTAAAAATCACCGGCCAGCGCTTTGGCGCCGTGATGAACCGATGACCCCCCCCGCCCCGCTGCGCGTGATTCCCCAAGGGGCAACGCCTGCACACCGGCAAAGCCGGTTGTGCGGCGTTCTGGACTTGTGCTCTGGCGCGCTGAGCGTTGTGCATTTGGAGAAATGTTCGTGATTCCCAGTTTGCCTCGTCCCTGGGCGCAGCGCGTCGGCCTGAACGGTTTCATGCTGGGCTTCTTCGTGTTCCTGTTTGTGCCGCTGCTGGTGGTGGCAGCGTTCGCGTTCAACGACGCGGCCTACCCCACGCCACCGTGGAACGGTTTCACGCTCGACTGGTTCACGGCCAACACCGACGACCGGGTGGGGTTGCTGTTTGACAGCGAGCTGCTGGAAAGCCTGGGCACCAGTGCCTGGGTGGCCTTGTGGGTCACGTTGCTCTCGGTCGGCGTGGGCACCTGCAATGCCTTTTTGCTGGAGCGATTCGAGTTTCCGGGCAAAAATGCCGTGGCAATGCTGGCCATGTTGCCGCTGGTCATTCCTGGGGTGATCCTGGGCATATCCATCCTGGCCTTTGCCAGCCGCATCGCCAACTTCGCCTACGACACCTGGGAGATCGAGCTGGAGTTCCTGCGACCGGGTTTGCCGCTGGTGATCCTGGGTCAGTTTTGCTACATCGTCACCATCGCCACACTCACCATCTCCGCCAGCCTGCGCCGCTTTGACCGCACACTGGAAGAGGCCGCGCTCAACCTGGGCGCCAGCCGCGCCGCGGTGCTGTGGACCATCACGCTGCCGTATTTGCGGCCCAGCATGATTGGTGCTGGCGCCATGGCATTCCTGATGTCCTTCGAAAACTTCAACACCACGCTGATGCTGGTGGGGTCCGACTCACCGCTCACGGTGTTGATGTACAGCCGCATGCGCGAGGGCGCCACGCCCGTGCTCAATGCGGTGAGCCTGTTTTTGATGGTGGCGTCTGCTGTGCTGGCCCTGCTGCTGCTCTGGCGCGGTGGTGCAAAGCCGGCGCCAGAGGGCCACTGAGAAAGCCACGCCGTGGGCTACGCGCACACCATCGGCTCGCGGCGGTACCTGTTTGAGGACCTGCGCACGCTGATGGCGCGGGCTTCACCCCTGCGTTCGGGCGATCAAATGGCGGGTGTGGCGGCGCTCGACGCCACCGAGCGGGTGGCCGCACAAATGGCCCTGGCCGAAGTGCCGCTGAGCCGCTTCCTGAGCGAGGCGGTGGTGTCCTACGAGACCGACGAAGTCACCCGCCTCATCATCGACACCCACGAAGCGTCGGCTTTCGCCCCGGTGGGCCACCTCACGGTGGGGGACTTTCGCAACTGGTTGCTGAGCGACGCAGCCAATACCGCCGCGCTGAGCGCGCTGTCGCCCGGCCTCACGCCCGAAATGGTGGCGGCCGTGAGCAAGCTGTGCCGCGTGCAAGACCTGGCGCTGATCGCGCGCAAATGCACTGTGATCACCCGCTTTCGCAACACCCTGGGCTTGCCCGGCCGGCTGGCCACACGTCTGCAGCCCAACCACCCTACCGACGACCTCAAGGGCATCGCCGCCAGCCTCATCGATGGCCTGCTCATGGGCAGTGGCGACGCGGTGATCGGCATCAACCCGGCCAGCGACAACGTGCCGCAGGTGGTGCGTTTGCTGGGCATGCTGGACGAGGTGATCCAGGGCTACGCCATGCCCGCGCAAAGCTGCGTGCTGACACACGTGACCAACACCTTGCAAGCCATGGAGCGTGGCGCGCCGGTGGACCTGGTGTTCCAGTCCATCGCCGGAACGGAAGCGGCCAACCGCGGCTTCGGGGTGGACCTGGCCCTGCTGGCGGAGGCCCGTGCAGCGGCGCTGGCACTGCAGCGTGGTGCGGTGTTTGCCGATGGGCAGCGCGGTGAACACGTCATGTATTTCGAGACCGGGCAGGGCAGTGCGCTGTCGGCCAACGCCCACCACGGCTGCGATCAGCAAACCATCGAAGCGCGCGCCTATGCGGTGGCCCGGCAATTCAAGCCGCTGCTGGTGAACACGGTGGTCGGGTTCATCGGTCCGGAGTATCTGTTCGATGGCAAGCAGATCCTGCGCGCCGGCCTGGAAGACCATTTCTGCGGCAAGCTGCTGGGCCTGCCCATGGGTTGCGATGTTTGTTACACCAACCACGCCGAGGCCGATTCCGATGACATGGACGCCTTGCTCACGCTGCTGTGCACGGCGGGCGTCAACTTCATCATGGGTGTGCCGGGCGCCGACGACATCATGCTGAATTACCAGAGCACATCGTTTCACGATGCCTTGGCCATGCGCCAGTTGCTGGGCCTGAATGTTGCACCCGAATTCGAGGCCTGGCAGCAACGCATGGGGCTGACACAGAAACAGGCGACAGCCGATGGCGGCGCCCCCTGGCGGCTGACTGCGGAGGTGCCAGCGGCCCTTGCGCAACGCATCCAGCGCCTGGGCGCGCCATGACCACCCCCGCCAACTGGAACCAGCTGCGCGCATTCACCGATGCGCGCATTGCGCTGGGTCGCGCGGGTGTGAGCCAGCCCACAAGAGCGCACCTGGCCTTTCAACTGGCCCACGCTCAGGCGCGCGATGCCGTGCACGGCCAGCTGGATGTGAGCGGCCTGCAGCCAGCTCTTGAGGCATTGGGCCAACGCGCCGTTCACCTGCACAGCGCAGCTCCTGACCGCGCTCACTACCTGCAACGACCCGATTGGGGCCGCCGCCTGAATGAGGCCTCGCGGGAGAAGCTCTTGGCGCTTCGCCCCGCCGAGGGCGCTGCCCCGTTTGATCTGGCTGTGGTGGTGGCCGATGGTCTTTCCCCGCTGGCAGTGCAGCGCCATGCGCCTGCCTTGTTGGCCCACCTGCTGCCTTTGTTGCGCGCTGACGGGGCGACCCAGTCTTGGCATCTGGCCCCTTTGGCGATGGTTGAACAGGCCCGTGTGGCCGTGGGCGACGAAGTGGGCGAATGCCTTGGGGCGCGTTGCGTGTTGGTGCTGATCGGCGAGCGCCCGGGCTTGAGTTCGCCCGACAGCCTGGGGGGGTATTTCACCTGGGCGCCGCGTGTGGGTCGCAGCGACGCCGAGCGCAACTGCATCTCCAACGTTCGCGATGCAGGGCTTGCCCCTGAAAAGGCCGCCCGCAAGCTTCACACACTGTTGTGCGAAGCCCGCCGCCGTGAGTTGTCGGGCATCGCGCTCAAAGACGAATCAACCGATGGGCTGGATCACGCCAAGGGCATACCGCCCGAGAAGCTTCCACTGCGCTGAACCGCCTGCGCGTGTTTTCCGCCGGGCCACGGGCGCTCACATTTTTTACAAGTGCATTTAAGGTTGGCTTCAAGTTGGGCGGTTGCAATACATCCACCAGCACATGCTGGGCTTTGTCTCAAAAGGATGTGTCATGAAGAAAATTGTTGTCTCCGCAGCCCTTCTCGCTGTCGCCGGCCTGGCCATGGCCGAACCGGCGTGCAGCGTGCCCAAGGAGAAGTGGATGCCAGAAGCCTCGTTCAAAAAAATGGTCGAAGAAAAGGGCTACGCGATCAAGAAGTTCAAGGTGAACAAGGGCCAGTGTTACGAGGTCTATGGCAAAAAAGGTGGCAAAAACGTTGAGCATTGGTTCAACCCTGAAACCGGTGAGCAAGTCACCCAATAAACAGATCGCCAACGGCATGAACCGGCTCACCAGATTTGTGGCGCCCGCCATGCTCATTGAAAAGCACCGCCCGGTGTGGGACCGGTTCGTCCGCGTCTTTCACTGGACGGTGGTGGGCTGTGTCGTGCTCAACTACTTCGTACTGGAAGAGGGCGAGTGGCCGCACGAATGGACCGGCTACCTCGCTGCGGCCTTGGTTTCTGCGCGCATCGTCTGGGGCTTCATCGGCTCAAAGCATGCGCGGTTCTCTGACTTCTTTCCGACGCCATCAAGGTTGCGCCAGCATGTGCAAGCCATGCGCTCGCGGCAACCCGAATACCACTGGGGACACAACCCGGTGGGCGCGCTCATGATGTTGCTGCTCATGACGCTGGTTTTGTCGCTTGGGTTGACCGGCTGGATGCAGGGCACCGACGCTTACTTTGGCGAAGACTGGTTGCAGAACCTGCACAAATACCTGGCGGAGGCTCTGGTGATCTCGGCGGGCCTGCACGCGGCTGCGGCCATTGTGATGGGTCGGTTGGAACGTACCCGGCTGGTCAAGGCCATGATCACGGGCGTGAAAGAGCGCTATTGACCGATGGCGCCAGATACCGATGGAGGTTCGCCCAATTTGCGCCTGTTCGGGAAAAGCGCGTGAGGCGGCCTGGAAGGTTGTGCCAAACTCATTGCCATGAGCGGACAACAGGCCCACACCATCCATCCCAACGAAGTGGACTTCACGGCCATTCGGGCACAAGGATCGGGCGGGCAAAACGTGAACAAGGTGTCCAATGCGGTGCACCTGCGTTTTGCCATCCATGGATCGTCATTGCCCGAGGCCATTCAGGAGCGCTTGCTCGCTTTGAGCGATCAGCGCATCACCACCGATGGCGTGGTCGTGATCAAGGCGCAAACCAGCCGCAGCCTGGAACACAACAAGGCCGATGCGCTGGCGCGCTTGCAGGCGTTGATCGACAGCGTGGCCAAAGTGCCCAAACGGCGCAAGGCCACGCGACCTACCTTGGGCTCACAGCGCCGGCGGGTGGATTCCAAAGTGAACCGGGGCCAGGTCAAAGCGCTGCGTGGTCGCGTGTCAGGTGGCGAATGACTTCAGTCAGGGCGCGTACACCGATGGGTCGGTGAACACCGCGCCCATGGGGAGCCGCTGGCCCGAGATGTGGTCTTCGATGCAGCGCAAAACCAGGGGGCTGCGGTGGCGCTCGACGCTGGCCCGCACCTCCTCTGGTGTCATCCATAGCGTTCGCACGATGCCTGTGTCCAGCGCGCGTCCGACTTCTTGCTCACCCAGTTCGCCGCAGTAAGCAAAACGCAGATAGGTCACATCTTCGCCCGTGCTTTCCCTTTGAAAACGTGAAACGTAGACGCCCACCAGCTCGGTGGGTGTGAACGCGTGGGCGGTTTCTTCCAGCGCCTCCCGTACCGCGCCTTGCTCGGGGCTCTCGCCCGGATCAAGATGCCCGGCCGGGTTGTTCAGGCGCAAGCCTTCGGGGGTGTGCTCTTCGATCAGCATGTAGCGGCCATCGCGCTCGATGATGGCGGCCACGGTGACACTGGGTTTCCAACGGATGTTCATGGGCCGTGATTATCCGGGCACCGCCGCCAAGCGGAGCTTGGCTGCTCATCTGGGACAGACCCTGATGGGCAGCTGCGGCACAATGAACCACAATCTGCCTGTTTGAGGGCGTGGCGCTGACGGCTATGGAGTGGTACTCAAAGCCAGCCCATTCGGCGCCCGCGCTTGGCACCGCCCATTCGCCCCCATCTTTTCAACCCACCGCATCGAGGACCACCTATGACTTCTGGCGCACCGACCGAAACCGCCGCAGCCAGCGCTGCCGCCTCCACGCCGCAACGCATTGGCGTGCCGCGCGAGATATTCACTGGGGAGAAGCGCGTCGCCTCCGTCCCCGAGGCTGTGGCCAAGCTGGTCAAGCTGGGATTCAACGTGTCAGTGGAGGCAGGCGCGGGCGGGCTGGCCAACTTCAGCGACGACGACTACACGGCGGTTGGCGCCACCATTGCCGGCTCTGCTGCCGACCTGTGGAATGAAAGCGACATCGTGTTCAAGGTGCGCGGCCCCACGCCAGACGAAGTGGCGCTGATGCACGAAGGCCAGACGCTGATCGGCTTCATCTGGCCCGCCCAGAACCCGGAGTTGATGCAGCAACTGGCCGACAAAAAGGTCACGGTGCTGTCCATAGACGCGCTGCCGCGCACGCTGAGCCGTGCGCAGAAGATGGATGCACTGACCTCGATGGCCGGTGTCAGCGGCTACCGGGCCGTGGTCGAATCGGCGAATGCCTTCGGCCGTTTTTTCAATGGACAGATCACCGCGGCAGGCAAAGTGCCTCCGGCCAAAGTTTTCATCGCCGGCGCGGGAGTGGCCGGTCTGGCCGCCATTGGCGCTGCGGCCAGCCTGGGTGCCATCGTGCGCGCCAACGACACCCGCGCAGAGGTGGCCGACCAGGTGGTTTCGCTGGGCGGCGAGTTTGTCAAGGTCGACTACGAAGAGGAAGGTTCGGGCGGTGGCGGCTATGCCAAGGTCATGAGCGAGGGCTTCCAGCAGGCCCAGCGCGAGATGTACGCCCAGCAGGCGCGTGAGGTGGACATCATCATCACCACCGCGCTGATCCCTGGCAAACCGGCGCCCAAGCTGATCACCGCCGACATGGTGAAAAGCATGAAGCCCGGCAGCGTGATCGTCGACATGGCGGCCGAGCAGGGCGGCAACTGCGAGCTGACCGTGCCGGGCGAAGCGGTGGTGAAACACGGCGTGACCATCGTCGGCTACACCGATCTGGCCTCGCGCATGGCCCAGCAATCGTCCACGCTGTACGCCAACAACCTGTTTCGCCTGAGCGAAGAACTGTGCAAGACCAAAGACGGTGTCATCAACGTCAACATGGAAGACGATGCCATCCGTGGCCTGACTGTGGTGAAAGACGGTGAAATCACCTGGCCGGCCCCGCCGCTGGTGGTGCCACCCAAGCCCCCGGCCAAGCCAGCCGCCCCGGCTGCGAAAAAAACCCATGGCCATGGTGAAGCGTCCGGGCCAATGCCTGCGCGCAAGCTGGCCATGGTGGCCGGCGTTACCGCTGTGCTGTTTGCCATCGTGGGCGCGTACGCACCGGCCGAGTTCCTGTCGCATTTCACGGTCTTCGTGCTGGCCTGTTTTGTGGGCTACATGGTTGTGTGGAATGTGAAGCCTGCGCTGCACACGCCGCTGATGAGCGTGACCAACGCCATCAGTTCCATCATCGCCATCGGGGCGCTCGTGCAAATTTCGCCGCTGGCCACAGGCGATCGGCCCAATGGCCTGATCGGGACCCTGGCCGCTGTGGCGCTGGTGCTCACCGCCATCAACATGTTCGGCGGCTTTGCCGTCACCCAGCGCATGCTGGCCATGTTCCGCAAATAAAAAAGGAGACCCATCAATGTCTGCAAGTCTGGCTACGGTCTCCTACATCGGAGCGACGATTCTTTTCATTCTCAGTCTGGGCGGTTTGTCCAACCAGCAAACGGCGCTGCGCGGCAACCTGTACGGCATGGTTGGCATGTCGCTGGCTGTGCTGGCCACCGTGTTTGGTCCGCAGGTGACTGGCGCCGGCGTGCCCTGGATCATCACCGCCATGCTGATCGGCGCGATCATCGGTCTGTACGCAGCGCGCACGGTTCAGATGACGCAGATGCCCGAGCTGGTGGCACTGATGCACAGCATGGTCGGTATGGCCGCCGTGCTGGTGGGCTTTGCCACCTACGTCGACCCGGAAGCCTCCAAAGGATTCACCGGCGCGGCGCACTCCATCCATGCGATGGAGATCTACATCGGCATCTTCATCGGCGCGGTCACCTTCTCAGGCTCGGTCGTGGCATTCGGCAAACTGTCGGGCCGCATTGGTGGCAGCCCCATGCTGCTGCCCGGTCGCCACTGGATGAACCTGGCCGGTCTGGTCTTGGTGATCATCTTCGGGCGCATGTTCCTGAATGCCGAGTCGATCTCGGATGGCATGTTCCCGCTGTTCATGATGACCATCATCGCGCTGCTGTTCGGCGTGCACATGGTGATGGCCATTGGTGGCGCCGACATGCCGGTGGTGGTGTCGATGCTCAACAGCTATTCGGGCTGGGCCGCCGCGGCCACCGGTTTCATGCTGTCCAACGATCTGCTGATCGTGGTCGGTGCGCTGGTCGGCTCCAGCGGCGCCATTCTGTCGTACATCATGTGCAACGCGATGAACCGCAGCTTCATCAGCGTGATCGCCGGCGGCTTCGGCACAACCGCCGCGGCGCCCAAGGCGGCCGGCGGTGCCGCCGAGCCAGCGGGTGAGGTGTCGCCTATTCTGGCGCTCGAAACCGCCGAAATGCTGCGCGACGCCAAGAGCGTGATCATCGTTCCGGGCTACGGCATGGCGGTGGCACAGGCGCAGCATACGGTTTACGAGATCACGCGCCACCTGCGCGAAAAAGGCGTGAAAGTGCGCTTCGGCATCCACCCGGTGGCAGGTCGCATGCCAGGACACATGAACGTGTTGCTGGCCGAGGCCAAGGTGCCTTACGACGTCGTGTTTGAAATGGACGAACTGAACGACGACTTCCCGGACACCGATGTGGTCATGGTCATTGGCGCCAACGACATCGTGAATCCGGCCGCGCAAGACGACCCGACCAGCCCGATCGCCGGCATGCCCGTGCTCGAAGTGTGGAAAGCGCGCACATCCATCGTGATGAAGCGCAGCATGGCAGCCGGCTACGCCGGTGTGGACAATCCACTCTTCTACAAAGAGAACAACCGCATGCTGTTTGGCGACGCCAAGAAGATGCTCGATGAAGTCCTGACGGCTTTGAGGGGCTGACCGCGGTTTTGCTTCCAGGCGGGACAGACTTGCCCGGCAACCACCGCGACCTGGCAAGGTGGCGGTGGTTTCTTTTTGAGTGAAGGCAAAGGCCTGAAGAACCTGGCTGTTCATCAGGCCATCGATCGCATCAATTTTGATAGCGGAACACGTTGTTCTCTTGAGCATTTGCGGTACGCTGTCAGTTGGAAGTCAGGGAAAAACACGAGATCCAGCCCGCTGATCTATCCGACAATGCGCGCCAGGAATACCGAAAATAATTGGAGTTCACATGACCGATTCGACCATTGACCGCCCTTGGCTGGGGTCTTATTCGCCCGGGGTGCCCGCCGATATCGATGTGGCGCAATACCCGTCGCTGGTGCATTTGCTGGAAGACAGCTTTCAAAAGTTTGCCCCGCGCGCGGCCTACAGCTTCATGGGCAAAGAAATTGGCTACGCGCAGGTGGACAGCATGTCCAAGGCCTTTGCGGCGTATCTGCAGGGCCTGGGGCTGGTCAAGGGTGATCGGGTGGCGGTGATGATGCCCAATGTGCCGCAGTACCCGGTGGTTGTTGCAGCGATCTTGCGGGCCGGCTTCGTGGTGGTCAATGTGAACCCGCTCTACACCGATCGTGAACTTGAGCACCAGCTGAAAGATTCGGGTTCGCTGGCCATTGTGATCATCGAAAACTTCGCCGCCACGCTGGAAAAATGCCTTGCCAAAACGCCCGTGAAGCATGTGGTGTTGGCAGCGATGGGCGACTTGCTTGGTTTGATCAAGGGTGCGTTGGTGAATTACGTGGTGCGCAACGTCAAGAAGATGGTGCCCACTTTCAATTTGCCCCAGGCGGTTCGCTTCAATGACGCATTGGCCAAAGGCTCCCGCGGTTCGCTCAAGCGGCCAGAAATCGGCCCGGATGACGTGGCGGTGTTGCAGTACACCGGCGGTACCACGGGCGTTTCCAAAGGTGCTGTGCTGTTGCACCGCAACGTGGTGGCCAACGCACTGCAGTCCGAGGCCTGGAACGCGCCCGCGATGAACAAGGTGCCGGCGGGCGAGCAGAGCACCAGCGTATGCGCCTTGCCGCTGTATCACATCTTCGCCTTCACGGTGAACATGATGCTGGGCATGCGCACCGGTGGCAAAGTGATCTTGATTCCCAATCCGCGCGATTTGCCTGCGGTGCTCAAAGAGCTTTCTAAACAGCGTTTTCACAGTTTTCCCGCAGTGAATACGCTGTTCAACGGGTTGGCCAACCACCCCGATTTCGGCACAGTGGACTGGAGCCATTTAAAGGTGTCTGTGGGTGGCGGTACGGCAGTGCAAGGCGCCGTTGCAAAAATCTGGCTGGAGAAAACGGGCTGCCCCATTTGCGAAGGTTATGGCCTGTCGGAAACCAGCCCGTCGGCCAGCTGCAATCCGGTGACCAACAAAGAATTCACCGGAACCATTGGACTGCCGTTGCCCAACACCTATTTGAAGTGCCTGGATGACGATGGCAACGAAGTGCCCATGGGCCAGGCCGGCGAAATCGCCATCAAGGGCCCACAGGTCATGGCCGGCTACTGGCAACGTCCCGATGAGACAGCCAAGGTGATGACGTCCGACGGCTACTTCAAGTCGGGCGATATTGGCATCATGGACGAACGTGGCTATTTCAAGATTGTTGACCGCAAGAAAGACATGGTTCTGGTGAGCGGCTTCAACGTGTATCCAAACGAGGTGGAAGAGGTGGTGGCTGAGATGCCAGGGGTGATGGAGTGCGCAGTGGTCGGGGTACCCGATGAAAAATCGGGTGAAGCGGTGAAGCTGGTAATCGTCAAGAAAGACCCGTCGCTCACCGAAGCGAAGGTGCGTGAATTCTGCAAGGCCAAGCTCACGGGCTACAAGCAACCCAAGGTGATCGAATTCCGCACCGATTTGCCCAAGACACCGGTGGGCAAAATCTTGCGCCGCGAGTTGCGGGGCTAGTAGGTTCACCCCCGCGCCGCCTTCGACGTCTCCCCCTCAAGGGGGCGATGCTGGCGGCCCGGAGGAGCTGGTTCCGCGGCATCCTGGGTGAATGCATCTCGCTCGGGAAGTGCACTTCGATTGAACGGATTGCGGTCAGGTAATCTGGTCCAATGGTGCCTATGACCGCCCCTTCTATCCCCCGAATCGCCCTCGTTGCCGCGTTGCACGAAGAGCTCGCCAGCGTCTTGGCGTTGATGCCCGATGAACACAAAGAGACGGTGGGCGGCCGCGATTTCTGGGTGGGCCATCTGCACGGGCAAGAGGTGGTGGCCGCGCTGTGCGGCATCGGCAAAGTGGCGGCAGCCACCACCGCCACGCTCTTGATTCAGTATTTTGGCGTTGACCGCATCGTGTTCACCGGGGTGGCTGGTGGTTTGGGGCCTGGCGTGAACGTGGGCGATGTGGTGGTGGCGCGATCGTTGCTGCAACACGACTACGACGTGTCTCCGATTTTCCCGCGTTATGTGATTCCCGGACACGGGGTGAGCGAGTTTCCAAGCGATGCCCAACTGTCTGATCGATTGGCTGGAGCCTGTGAAACAGTGCTCGGCGCCTTGCCCGACCATGTTGACCTTGCCAGCATCGCGAAGTTTGGTCTGCACAAGCCCAAGCTGCACCAAGGTCTGGTCATCAGTGGCGACCGCTTCGTGTGCACCACGCCAGAAAGCGAAAAGCTGATTCGCGAACTGCCCAGCGCTCTGGCGGTCGAAATGGAAGGTGCGGCATTTGCGCAGGTGTGCAAAGACTTCAACTTGCCCCTGGCCTTGGTCCGAACGATCTCAGACCGCGCCGACGACGAAGCCCACGTCGACTTCCCAAGCTTCCTGAAGGAGGTTGCGAGCAAGTACAGCGGCGCCATCATCCAAACACTGTTTTCCGACGAAATGGAAAAATCGGATACCTATCCGGAGCGCGAGCACTAACCGAGGATGCCGCCTGGCCGGGCCGCCAGCATCGCATCCATGAGGGGGTGACGCGCTGAAAGCGCGGCGCGGGGGGCTACTTCAACCAACCCCGCTTGCGGAAATACATCATGGGGACTGCCGCAGAAATCAGCATCAAACCCAGCGCAAACGGGTAGCCCCATTTCTGACTCAGCTCGGGCATGTACTGGAAGTTCATGCCGTACAAGCTGGCGACCAGTGTCGGTGGCAGCAGTGCCACGCTGGCCACGGAGAAGAGCTTGATGATCTTGTTCTGGTTGATGTTGATGAAACCGACGGTGGCATCCATCAAAAAGTTGATCTTGTCGAACAGGAACGCGGTGTGGCTGTCAAGCGAGTCTAGGTCACGCAGAATCTGTCGGGCATCCTCAAACTGCTCGGCGCTGAGCAAGCGGCTGCGCATCATGAAGCTCACGGCGCGGCGCGTGTCCATGACATTGCGGCGAATGCGGCCCGACATGTCTTCGTGGCGCGCGATCGCCGAGAGCACCTGGCCTGCGGTGTCGTCGGTCACGGCCCCGGCCAGTACCTGGCGACTCACTTTTTCCAGATCGTCGTAGATGTTCTCCAGCGTATCGGCGCAGTACTCGGCATCGGCGTCAAACAGCATGAGCAACACGTCTCTGGAGTTTTCGATGAGACCCGGCATGCGACGCGCGCGCATGCGCAGCAAACGGAACACTGGCACATCTTCATCGTGGATCGAGAACAGCACGCCCTGACTTCGGAGCTTGTCGTTGTTCTCATTCAGGATGAAGGCAACACGTATGGCTCGAGGGTCATCGCTGTCGTCGATCAAGAAGTCGCTGCGCACATGGAGTTCGCCGTTGTCCTCCTCAAAAAAGCGCGCCGACTCTTCGATGTCGTCGTCCATCGCGTCTTCCGGGATGGACAGACCAAAAATGCGTTTGACCCAGCGCCGCTCTTCGGGCGTGGGCGCTTCCAGGTCAATCCAGATCGGTTTGAGGCCCTCAAGGGCGTCGCTGGAGTTGATTTCTTCTTGAAACAGCCGGCCGTTGACCAGCGTGAAGACGTTGAGCATAGGCGCTCCTGGGCAAAATATCTGAGGGGCCCGGGCGCAGACAATGTGCGCAGCCGGTGGACGGTTCTGGCGGTGCTTTCAGCCGTGGAACCGGTGCGGCAAGCGCGCTTGCCTCAGGCAACAGCGCAACTCAGACGGCGGCGGAGGCGGCTGAAAGCACACAACTGGGAGGTGTGCTTTCCATGATGGATTCGGTCATTCTTGAAGCAGGTCATTATGGCACTGCCCTGCCGGGCGGCAACTCATGTTGGCTGAAAAAGCGCCTTGAGTTCACGCTGGCGGTGCCAGGCGTCGTGCTCGCCGAGTTCGATCAAGGCCTGCACAAAACCCGGTTCGAACATGAGGTAACTGGCGAGGGACGCTGCGCTGCCTCCGGAGGCAGCCCCGGTTTCCAGTGCGCCCAGGCCCTTGAGGGTATTGCGTGTGGCTGCGGGCAGATCTGCGACATGTTTGCGAGCCAGCTCATCGATCGAAAAGCTGGGCTGCAATGACACGACTTCCACCGCATGGTAAGGCAGGGCGGCCGCGACCTCCGGGGGCAACTGTTCCAGGGTGGCGCTGACCCGTTGTGCCTGTTCCACGTCGTGGTGCACGGTGTCGTGAAACACGCTGGCCATGGCATGGCCAGCGATGGTGCCGGCGGTGGGCTCTGGGCTGATCGAGGGGAGTCTCCCCGTGCGTTGTGGCTGGCCGACGCCGATCACCAGAATGCGCCGTGCACCAAACTGGATGGCCGGCGACAGCGGGGAAAGCTGGCGCATGGAGCCATCGCCGAAATACTCCTTGTGTCCATCAACCCATAGCGGCACAGCCGGAAAGAGAAACGGGATCGAGCTGGAGGCCATCAGGTGCTCGATCGTAATGGGCTGGAATGAAGCGCGCCTGCTTGGGCGCCGCCAGGGTTGCACAGTGTGGTTGGGCGCGGTTTGACAGAACGTCCAGTGTTCTCCGGAGGTGTAGCTGGATGCGGTGACGCCCAGCACCTCGATGACACCGCTTTGCAAAGATCTTTCGACACCGGTCAGGTCGATGGCTTTGTGCAGGGTGTCGACCAGTGGCAGCGTGTCGAGCAGCGCGCGGTGTCGTTTGACCTGGCGCGCCAGCGTCAAACCGGCCAGGAAGCGGTTGGCACGAACCCAGCCTGGCGCCTCCAGCTTGTAGACGCGGTGCGACTGCAGTTTGGCCCAGAAAGAGGCGAGCTCGCCCAGAGCGGGCAGACCCATGTGGGCCCGACTGGCGAGAAAGCTAGCGTTCAGTGCGCCCGCCGAGGTGCCGAACAACCAGCGAAAAGGAAAGCTGGCGGGGTCCCCATCGCTTCCCGGGGCTTCTTTCGCCAGCATCTTTGCGATGGCTTTGAGAACGCCGGCTTCGTAAGCGGTGCGTGCCCCTCCGCCCATGAGAACCAACGCGCACGCGTCGCTGGGTTCTGTTGATGGTCGGGGTGTTAGGAAGCTGCGGTTGATGAGCGTGTCGAGGGACACCGGTGGCGGCTCAAGTGAGGGGTTTGTGGATCGGCCAAATTCTTTCTCGGCACAAAATCATGACACATTCCCACGCCGGTCTGGGAAACGGCGCTGGGCTTCGTCGCATCCATGTTGAACGGACAAGCCCAACCCCCCGAGTTCGGTGCTTCGGCAAGCTTTTGATTGCGGGGATCGGCAAGGTGTGTGAACCGAAGTGTGCTTTTTCCCTGCTTGTTGCAGTGCGGGATTGCGCACGCCGGAAATCATTGGCATAGTGGATCCATGACTTCCCCGTGGCCGTCCGGAGGGCAATCCGACGGATGGCTTGTATCAACCTGGAGCAACAGGAGGTTCTTATATGAACTTGACGATCAGTGGTCACCATTTGGACGTTACGCCCGCATTGCGCGGGTATGTCACCACCAAACTGGAACGCATATCCCGGCACTTCGACCAAGTGGTCGATATCAAGGTGCTGCTGACGGTGGACAATCTCAAAGAGAAGGACATGCGACAGAAAGCCGAGTGCAATATCCATGTAAAAGGCAAGGACTTGTTCGCTGAATGTGCCCATGCTGATCTTTATGCAGCGGTCGATGAGCTCACCGACAAGCTGGACCGACAGGTTCTTCGTTACAAAGGCAAGTCACAAGATCACCATCACGAGCCTGCTAAACGGATGATGTAAGAGGCTGGTACCAACTGGTCCCATAGCGCAGCAACGATGCTGCACTGGAACAAGCCGCTTGAAATGTCAAGCGGCTTTTTTGTAACAAAGCACTAGGCAAGGCGCCTCAAGGCGGCATAATTTGCCCTCCAAGAGGCCTACATGAACCGACTATCTGCCATATTGCCCGCGGGCCAAGTGCTCGTGAGCGTGGATGCCACCAGCAAAAAGCGCGCATTCGAAGAGGCTGGACTGCTCTTTGAAACCCTTCACGGGCTGAACCGCGCCTTGATTACCGACAGCCTTTTTGCTCGCGAGCGTCTGGGTTCAACGGGGTTGGGGCATGGTGTGGCCATTCCCCACGGGCGCATCAAAGGCCTCAAGCAGCCATTGGCCGCGGTGTTTCAGCTGGCCAATCCGATTGGCTTTGACGCGCCAGACGAGTTGCCGGTGCAACTGCTGATTTTTCTGCTGGTACCTGAGGCCGCGACCCAGAAGCACCTGGAAATCTTGTCCGAGATTGCCGAACTGCTCAGCGACAGCGCCCTGCGCGATCGCATGAAATCGTCCAGCGAAGCCAGTGGCCTGCACACCCTGATCACTTCCTGGCAGTCGGCGCACGCAGCGGCCTGACGCTTGCTGGCCCCCACGCTCCACCGCTGCGCGGGTCGCTGCCCCCCGAGGAGATTGATTCGGGCTGGGGCGACTTGGCGGCAAGGCTTTCTTGCTCCCGTGCCTTACTTTTGCGCGAGCCTGTGATCCCGTCATGAAGCCCACCGTTGTCAGCGCCGACGTTCTGTTCGAAGACCACCGCGAAGCCCTGAAGTGGCAATGGGTGGCTGGACTGGGTGCTTCCGAGCGCCGCTTTGACGAGGTGGCCATCCGCGAGGCGCGCTCAGGTGCAGACCTGGTGGGCTACTTGAACTACATCCACCCGTATCGGGTGCAGGTGTGTGGCGAGCGCGAAATTACCTACCTCACCAGCGCCGTTGATGACGACAACCGACGCAGGATCGCGCGCATCGTGACGCTTGAGCCTCCGGTGCTGGTTTTGGCCGATGGTCAGACTGCGCCGCAGCCCATGGTGGCGATGTGCGAGCGGGCGCAAATTCCGATGTTTGCCTCAACGGAGCCAGCGGCGTTTGTGATTGACGTCTTGCGCGCCTATTTGTCGCGTCACTTCGCCGACCGTTCATCCATGCACGGCGTGTTCATGGATATCCTGGGGATGGGCGTGCTCATCACCGGTGAGTCCGGCTTGGGCAAAAGCGAACTGGGTCTGGAGTTGATCTCACGTGGTCACGGATTGGTGGCCGATGACGCGGTGGATATTTTTCGCACCAACCAGGCCAGTATCGAAGGCCGTTGCCCCGAGTTGTTGCAAAACCTGTTGGAGGTGCGGGGCATAGGCTTGCTCGATATCAAGGCCATTTTTGGTGAGACCGCTGTGCGCCGCAAGATGCGTCTCAACCTGATCGTGCATCTGGTGCGCCGGGAAACCCTGGAGCGTGACTACGACCGCATGCCGCATGAACCGCTGTACCAGGATGTACTGGGAGTGCCCGTGCGCAAAGCCGTGATTCAGGTGGTGGCAGGCCGCAACATAGCTGTGCTGGTGGAGGCGGCGGTGCGCAACACCATCCTGCAACTGCGCGGCATCGACACGTATCAGGAGTTCGTGGCCCGACACCGGGCGGCGATGCAAAAGGGGGAATAAGCCCCGGCTCGCGCTTCAGCGCTGCTGATTGCTGCGGTGAGGGCAGTCGGGTTTGTTGCAACTGGCGTAGAGCGACAGGGCATGTTCCTGCAAAACGAAGCCGCGGCTCTTGGCGACCATTTGCTGGCGCTTTTCGATTTCCGGGTCGAAAAACTCTTCCACACGCCCGCAATCCAGGCACACCAAGTGATCGTGATGCTGGCCTTCGTCCAGTTCGTAGACGGCTTTGCCCGACTCGAAGTTGCTGCGTGTGAGCAGCCCCGCCTGTTCGAACTGCATCAATACGCGGTACACCGTGGCCAGCCCGATGTCTGACTGGTTCTCCAGCAGTACGCGGTACACGTCTTCGGCGGTCATGTGCCGCTGCTTGGCGTTCTGGAACACCTCCAGAATCTTCAAACGCGGCAGCGTGGCCTTCAGGCCGGTGTTCTTGAGTTCGTCGATATTGGTCATGGCGGTCTTTGCGAAGCGGCGAGAGGGCCGGCGACAGTGGCACGAGGTCGGTGCAAGGGTCCACTGGGGCGAGACCCCGGGGCTACAATGAAGCATCATATCGTCAGCGTACCGCCGGGTCGTTTTCTACCGGGAAACATCCCGGTGCCTCGCCAACTTCAGGTTGCCTGCATGCACCAGCTTTCTTTCCGCTCTATGCCTTTTGTCCGCCATCCCTCAAGTGCCGTTCGATGCCTGGCGTTGGGCCTGGTTGTGACCGCTGTGAGCGCACTGTCGGCCTGCTCCTCTGTGAGCGACAGGTTGCCCAGCGTGGGCAGCGTTGTAACCCCTTACAAAATTGATATCGTGCAAGGCAATGTGGTCACGCGCGAACAGGCACAAGCGCTGCGGGCGGGCATGGCTCGCGAACAGGTGCGCGACTTGCTTGGCTCCCCGCTGCTCGCCAGTGTGTTCCATGCCGACCGGTGGGACTATGTCTTTACCTTCCGTCGCCAGGGGCAAGCCACGCAAAGTCGCCGCTTGACGGTGTTTTTCAAGGACGCGGTACTGGAGCGTTTCGAGTCAGACGAGCTGCCCAGTGAAGCCGAGTTCGTAGCGTCGCTGGACACGTCCCGCAAGCCAGGCAAGGCCCCGGTGCTTCAGGCCACCGAGGAACAGCTCAAGGCGTTTGAGGCGCGCAACGCTGTTGTGACTGGTGGTACCAACCCGCCTCCGGTGGCACCTGCAACCAACTATCCGCCTCTGGAGTCGCCCGGAGCCGCGAAATGAACGCCGTGACACCTGCGGCTCCGCCGCACCGCATTTGTGTCGCTGGCGCCAGTGGGCGCATGGGTCAGATGCTGATTGAAGCCATAGGCGCCAGCGATGATTGCCTGCTCGCCGGTGCTCTTGATATCGCCACCAGTCCGGCACTTGGCCAGGATGCCGGTGCTTACTCGGGCAAGCAAACCGCGGTGAACATCACCGCCGATATCGCTGCTGGCCTGTCGCACAGCCAGTGCCTGATCGATTTCACGCGCCCGGAAGGCACACTGGAGCACATGCACGCGTGTGTGGCCCAGGGTGTCAATCTGGTGATCGGTACCACCGGGTTCTCTGATGAACAAAAGGCCGAGATCGCTCAGGCCGCCAAGCGCATCGCTATCGTGATGGCGCCCAACATGAGCGTGGGGGTGAATGTCACACTCAAGCTGCTTGACATGGCGGCCCGGGCGATGTCCACCGGCTACGACATCGAAATCATCGAAGCCCATCACCGCCACAAGGTCGATGCCCCCAGCGGCACGGCACTCAAGATGGGCGAAGTGATCGCCGATGCCCTGGGTCGGGACCTGAAGGACTGCGCGGTCTACGCCCGCGAAGGGGTGACTGGCGAGCGCGATCCTTCAAGCATTGGCTTTGCCACCATTCGGGGCGGCGACATCGTGGGCGACCACACCGTGATGTTTGCCGGTACCGGCGAGCGCATCGAAATATCCCACAAATCCAGCAGCCGGGCAGGTTATGCGCAGGGCAGTTTGCGAGCAGCGCGCTTTCTGAGTGGAAAGGCCACCGGGCTGTTCGATATGTTCGACGTGCTCAGCCTGCGCTGAGGCGGTTCGTTTTTCCTAACTGGATCCAAACATGGGTGTTTTCGAAACCGTGATGCAGGGCGATGCCGTGAGCCGCAGCGTGGCCTTGCTGCTGCTGTTGATGTCGGTGGCGAGTTGGGTTGTGATTCTGTGGAAAGGCTGGCTGCTGCGCCGCGCAGGGCGCGATGTGCAGCGATCTGCCGAAGGCTTTTGGCAGGCCGCCGGCCTGGACGAGGCGCAACAGCGCCTCGCAGGCAGCGACCCTCGCCAACTGGTGACGCCGCTGTTGCTGGCCGTGCGCACACTGGAGGAAGCAGCGCCAGGCACCCTTGCTTCGGCCGGAGATCGCTCGCAGCAGCTCACCCGTGTGTTGCGCGATGCGCTGCATGGCGTTCTCAACCGCCTGCAATTTGGCCAGGTGTTGTTGGCGACGGTGGGCTCCACGGCGCCTTTTGTGGGATTGCTCGGTACGGTCTGGGGTATTTTCAACGCGCTGACGTCGATTGGACTGGAAGGCAAGTTCCAGATCGAACAGGTGTCTGGCCCGGTGGGTGAAGCGCTGGTCATGACGGCTGCCGGTCTGGCGGTTGCGATTCCAGCGGTCCTGGCCTACAACGTGCTGGGCCGACAGATTGCCCGCATCGAGGCCGATCTCGAAGGCTTTGCCCGCGACTTGCGTGAACTGCTGGTGCACCCGCTGGGCGCATCCAGATCGGAGAACTGAGCCATGGGTTTTGGTCGGCTGGAGAAGCCTACAGGGCATCGCCCGATGAGCGAAATCAACGTGACACCGCTGGTCGATGTGATGCTGGTGTTGCTGGTGATATTCATCATCACTGCGCCGCTCATGACCAGTCAGCTGGACCTGGAGTTGCCAAAAACGCCAACGCCGGTGGCTGAAAAAGTGCAAGAGACCGATGCTTTTGTGGCCATTGCCATTGACGCCACGGGACAGGTGTATTGGGACGACGCAGCTGTTGATGAGGCTGGGCTGGGCGCGCGACTGGCCCAAACGGGCAAAACCAATGCCGCAACCGAGCTTCGTTTGCGCGCCGATACCGCTGTGCCTTACGGGCAGGTGGTGCGGCTGATTGCCATGGCGCAGGCTGCTGGTTTGTCTCGCATCGGGTTCATGGCCGATCCCGCGACAGGCGAGCCGCAGCCTTTGGTGCCCCGCAAGCCCTAAAATTGAGGGCGCGCTGCATTGCAGCGCTATTCCTCACTCTGGGTGAACGCGCGGCCTGCGCGGCGCCTGGCCAGCTTTTCTTTCGCCGGTTTCCCGGCTTTTGGTTTTCTTCATGCAATCCACTTACGCCCACAAGGATGTCGAGCGCGCCGCGCACGCCCACTGGAACGCCACCGACGCCTATCGCGTCACCGAAGATTCGGGCAAGAAGAAGTTCTACGCGTGCTCGATGCTGCCTTACCCCAGCGGCAAGCTGCACATGGGCCATGTGCGCAACTACACCATCAATGACATGCTCACGCGCTACTTGCGCATGAACGGCCACAACGTGTTGATGCCCATGGGCTGGGATGCGTTTGGCTTGCCAGCGGAAAACGCGGCGTTGAAAAATGGCGTGCCGCCTGCGAAGTGGACGCATGAAAACATCGCCTACATGAAGAAACAGATGCAGGCCATGGGGCTGGCTGTCGACTGGAGCCGCGAGATCGCCACCTGTGACCCCACGTACTACAAGTGGAACCAGTGGCTGTTCTTGCAGATGCTCAAGATGCCGGTCAAGGGGATAGACGGTCACCCACTGATGGACGAGCAAGGTGAACCAGTCACGGTTGCCTATCGCAAGACCCAGGTCGTGAACTGGGACCCGGTGGACCAGACGGTGCTGGCCAACGAGCAGGTGATCGACGGCAAAGGTTGGCGCACAGGCGCGGTGGTCGAGAAGCGCGAGATCCCGGGCTATTACCTGAACATCACGTCTTACGCGGAAGAGTTGCTCGAGCATGTGCAACTGGGCAACCCCAAAGCCACGCTCAATGGCTGGCCCGACAAGGTGCGTCTGATGCAGGAAAACTGGATTGGCAAGTCAGAAGGTGTGCGCTTCGCATTCCCGCACGAGATCAAGGACGCTTCCGGCGCTTTGATCGGCGACGGCAAGATGTACGTATTCACCACCCGAGCAGACACGATCATGGGCGTGACCTTCTGCGCCGTCGCGCCAGAGCACCCGCTGGCCATGCACGCGGCCGCCTCGAATCCCGAGCTGGTCGCCTTCATCGAAGAGTGCAAGAGTGGTGGTACCACCGAAGCCGAGCTGGCCACGCAGGAAAAGAAGGGCATGAAGACGGGTTTGACCGTGACCCACCCGCTCACCGGCGCCGCCGTGGACGTGTGGGTGGGCAACTACGTGTTGATGAGCTACGGCGATGGCGCGGTGATGGGTGTGCCGGCGCACGATGAGCGTGATTTTTCGTTCGCCTTGAAGTACGGGATCGAGATCAAGCAGGTGGTGGCGGTTGAAGGAGAGGCCTTCAGCCTCACCGAGTGGGCTGACTGGTATGGCGACAAGCAGCGCGGCGCTTGCGTGAATTCGGGGGCGTTGAACGGGTTGAACACCAAAGCTGCGGTCGACAAGGTTGCTGAGCTGATGGCAGCCAAAGATCTCGGTGAGAAAAAAACGACCTTCCGCCTGCGCGACTGGGGCGTGAGCCGCCAGCGTTACTGGGGCACACCGATCCCCATCATTCATTGCGATGAGCACGGCGCCGTGCCCGTGCCGGAAAAGGATCTGCCTGTGGTGCTGCCGCAGGACTGCATCCCTGACGGCTCAGGCAATCCGCTGAACAAGCATGAAGGATTCCATGCCGGCGTGGTGTGTCCGGTGTGCGGCAAAGCAGCGCGCCGTGAAACCGACACCATGGACACTTTCGTGGATTCGTCCTGGTACTTCATGCGCTATTGCGACCCCAGCAACAGCGAGAAAATGGTGGCCGATGGTGCGGACTACTGGATGCGCGATCAAGATGCCGCAATTGGCGGCAGCGGCATGGACCAGTACATCGGTGGCGTCGAACATGCCATCCTGCACCTGCTCTACGCCCGCTTCTGGACCAAGGTCATGCGCGATCTGGGGCTGGTGAAAATCGATGAACCCTTCACCAAGCTGCTCACTCAGGGCATGGTGCTGAACCACATTTATTCGCGCCGGACCGACAAAGGGGGCAAAGACTATTTCTGGCCAGCCGATGTGGAGCATGTGCTCGACGATGCGGGCAAGGTGGTCGGTGCGAAGTTGGTCAAAGCGGTGGGCGATCTGCCGGTCGGTACCGCCATCGATTACGAGGGCGTGGGCACCATGTCCAAGTCCAAGAACAATGGCGTTGATCCACAAGACCTGATCGAACGCTACGGGGCCGACACCGCGCGCCTGTACACCATGTTCACTGCGCCACCCGAAGCCACGCTGGAGTGGAACGACGCGGCGGTCGAGGGCAGTTACCGTTTCTTGCGCCGGGTCTGGGGCTTTGGCCACAAACTCTCGACCCAGAGCGGGTTGGGAGAAGCCGCCGCCAGCGTGTCAAAACAAACTTTGTCCAAGCCGGCCAAGGCTCTGCGACTGGAGATCCACACGGTGCTCAAGCAGGTGGACTACGACTACCAGCGCATGCAATACAACACGGTGGTGTCGGGTGCGATGAAAATGCTCAACGCCCTGGAAGATTTCAAGCCAGACGGATCCGCTGGCGATACCGCAGCCGTGGCGGAGTGCTTTGGCTTGCTGTTGCGGTGCATCTACCCCGCCACACCACACCTGGCTCACCAGCTCTGGCGCGATCTTGGCTATGCGCCGCAGTGGGGAGATCTTCTCGATGCGCCGTGGCCCCAGCCCGATGACGCGGCACTGAAGCGAGAAGAGCTTGAGCTGGTGTTACAAATCAATGGCAAATTGCGTGGCAGCATTACCGTGCCTGCCAGTGCCGACAAGGCTGCCATCGAGGCTGCAGCCCTGGCGAGTGAGGCATTTGTCAAGCAGGCTGACGGCGCCGCGCCCAAAAAGGTGATCGTTGTTCCGGGTCGTTTGGTCAACGTGGTGGTATAAAACTCGCGACATGAACGCACAATCCAACTCCCCGATTCGCCAGCCTTTGGCTGCCTACAGTGTCCGAGCTGCGTCAGCCATCGGAAGGCGCACGGCATTGCGCCGCGTCGCCGGGGTGGGCGCCATGGTTGCGCTGGCCAGTGCCCTGGCCGGGTGTGGTTTTGCCATGCGGCAGGCGCCAAATTTCGGGTTCACCACGGTGTATGTGACCCAAAACGTCACCAGTCCGGTCTCCAAGGCCTTGCAGCGCGAATTGGCAGCCTCTGGCATCCAGGTGGCTTCTATGCCACCAGTCGCAGGGAAAGCTGGGGCGGTCGTGCTCGGCGTCATCACGGATCAGCGCGAACGGGCTGTCGTGGGTCAGACCACCAGCGGTCAAGTGCGTGAACTGGAGTTGCGCTACCGGTTTCGCTTCAGCTTGAGCACGCCAGCGGGCAAATGGTTGATTGAGGACAACGAAATGTTGCTTGAGCGCGATATCAGCTTCAGCGAAACCGACGCCTTGGCCAAGTCCGCCGAAGAGCAACTGATGTTCAAGGATATGGAAAGCGATGTGGTGCAGCAAGTTATGCGCCGCCTGGCTTCGGTCACGTCGCTCTGATCGGTAAGTCGGCATGCAGGTAGCGGCTCAGCAGCTCGGCGGTCAGTTGCAACGCGGGCTGAGAAGCCTTTACACAGTGCATGGTGATGAACCGCTGCTGATTCAGGAGGCCGCGGATTCGATTCGCAGCGCGGCCAGAGCACAGGGCTACACCGAGCGCACGGTGCACACGGTGGCCGGGGCCCACTTTGACTGGAGCGAGGTGTTGGCCAGTGGTGGTTCACTGAGTTTGTTTGCCGACAAGCAAATCGTCGAGATCCGCATTCCGACCGGCAAGCCCGGCAAAGATGGCGCCCAAATCCTGCAGCAGATCGCCGCTAACGCACAAGACAACGACAGCGTGCTCACGCTGGTGCTCTTGCCGCGCCTTGATGGACAAACCACCAAAGGGGCCTGGTTCGGGGCCCTGGAAGGCTTTGGGGTCACGGTAAAGGTGGATCCTGTGGAGCGCCAGGCTTTGCCTCAATGGATTGCGTTGCGTTTGCAGCAGCAGGGCCAGCATGTGGTCAGCGGAGAAGAGGGCCAACGAACGCTGCAGTTTTTTGCCGACAGGGTCGAGGGCAACTTGCTGGCCGCATACCAGGAGATCCAGAAGCTGGGACTGCTCTTTCCTGCCGGAGAGCTGAGCTTTGATCAGGTTGAAGGTGCGGTGCTCAATGTGGCGCGGTACACGCCTTTCAAGCTGGCAGAGGCGGTGCTGTCTGGTCAGGTGGTGCGCACCCAGCGCATGCTCGATGGCTTGCAGGCAGTGGGAGAACCCGCTGTGCTGGTGCATTGGGCCTTGTCAGAGGATATTCGAACCTTGCACCGGGTGCGCCTCGCCATCGACGCCGGGCGGCCTTTGCCCATGGCCTTGCGCGAAAACCGTGTGTGGGGACTCAAAGAAAAACTGATGGAGCGCGTGGTGCCGGTGCTCAGCAGCGCCGTGCTGGGCAAATGGCTTGACGATGCCCACACGGTGGACGGCATCGTCAAGGGGCTGAAGGCACCAGGCTGGCCGGGCGATGCATGGGGCGCCTTGCAGCAGATGGCCATGCGCGTGGCGCTGGCCTGCGGCCCTCGCTGAGCGCGGTTTCGTTGCTCAGCCGAAACTGGGCAACTGGGGTTTGTCGATCTGTTTGCCCGCCGCCACCCAGGCGTCGAAGCCGCCAGCGATCGAGGTCACGTTGAGGTAGCCCATTTCTTTCATGGCCGCAGCAGCCAGCGCGGCACGGCCACTGGTTTTGCAATACAACACCACTTTGATATCGCGTGCGGCGAGCGCAGGCGTACCGCTGAGCTTGAACTCGAGCATGCCACGCGAGGCATGAATGGCGCCGGGCAGGTGGCCGGCGCCAAATTCACTCTCTTCGCGCACATCGATGAGCACATCGGCGTTCCGGATGGCGGCTTCTGCTTCCGTGACGGGAATTTCAGTCACTTGGGCTTTGGCTGCGGTGACGAGATCGAGAGCGTTTTTCATGGTGTGTCCTGTTTCGGTTGAAGGCTGGGTTGTTAGGGAAGGGTTGGGTGCTTATTCGCGCTCAAGCTCCAGATAGGTTCGACTGGCGTTGCCCGGGTGCAGATCGGCGGCGTTGAGCAAATGCATAAACGGTTTTGCATCAAACGATTGAACCGCCTCGCTGATATTGGCCATGTCCCGAACCGCGATTTTCATATGGGTGCGCAAGGCTTGCAAATAGCGCTCTGTATCCGCTTCCATTTTGGACAGATCGCCCACGCGGCCATGGCCGGGCACGATGCGGGCCGGCTTCAGCGCGCGAATGGCTTGCAGGCTGTCCATCCAGCGACCGGTGTGGCTGAACGGAAAAATGCCCAGCAAGCGGTCCAGGTAGACCACATCGCCACTGAACAGCACGCCTTGCTCGGGCAACCAGACGACAATGTCGCCTGGGGTGTGTGCGCCGCCTCGGTACTTGATTTCCACCTTCGTTCCACCCAGATTCAGGGATTCATCGGGTCTTTTGAACCACTGGGTGGGCAGCGTTGGCTGGGTGCCGTCGAGCTTTTCTTTCAACAGGGGCTTGAGCGCGGCCAACTGCAGGCCACCGCGTGCTTGCATGTCGGCTTTGGCGTCCTCGTGAGCCATCACCACCGCGCCCTGGTCAATGAAGTAACCGTTGCCCAGCCACCGGTGATCCTGGCCGCCGGTGTTGATGACCCACTTGATCGGCTGGCTGGTCACCTTCCTGGCGGCAGCAGCAATTTGGCGTGCACCCTGGAAGCTGGCGCCGCTGTCGATCAACAGCGCGCCGTCTGTGGTGACCACCAAACCGATGTTGTTGTTGAGCCCTTCATTTTGGTCGCTGCGTTGGCCGGTATCGCCGATACAAGCAAAGACGCCAGGTGCCACCGGTTCAAAGTTAATGTCTGCTGCATGACCCCAGCTGGAGAACAGCGCTGCGCCAGAGATGATCAGGGTTTTGAGAAGAGTCTGGGTCATCGAGCGTCGGGTGCAGGGGGTGGGGTGACTGGGCGGGTTCAGGTTGTATGGAACTCTACACCCCACAGTATTTTGGGAGAAATTCTGATGCCATGCCACCGAAGGTCAATCGCTGCAGGCCCAGCTGATGAGGACAAAAATGGGTGAGCCCGACAAGAGGTGTCCACATGCTAGCCCTGGCTGTGATGTAGTTACAAAGTGGTGATTTGTACAAAAAATCCGCACCACCGGTTTAGACTCAAGTCTGCCCCTCCCCGACCAATGCCGCGCCATGCCTTCACCTCTGAATCACGTCTTTTTCCGCTGGCTTTTTGCTGTGCTGCTGACCTGCCTTATGACCACATCCTTGACCGCTTGCGCCAAAGAAGACCGCGTGGTGTTCCACAGCTTCCAATACGACCTGACCACCGACAGTCCTGGCGTGGACTTGCTGGCTTTTGAGTATGGAGACGCCAAGAACGAAGTCGGCGTGAGAAACGAGGTGAAGCCCGGCGAGACCACCTTAGGCACCCGAAGCAGTACAGCCGGCAAGATGCCGTTGGCTGATTTTTTGTATGTGAAGTGGCGCGACCAAGCCACGCAGAAGGTTTACGAAGACCGGGTGGACCTAAAGAGTCGGCTGCCTTCGCCCAAGGATATGCACGCCACCAAGGTGTATTTTCTAATCGATGAGAACAAGTTGTATGTTTATCTGATCCCTCAGCAAAACGCTGAAGGTACGCTGAACCGCCGACCTGCAAACAAGCAACCCAACGGACCAGGCGGTTACGACTATCTAGACGTCAAAACCTTGTACCCCGACAACGACCCTCCCAAGGTCAGAGGCGGTGTCAAATGACCGAGATCGTCAAACGGCTGAGTCCGGCAGAGACGGCTGCCATGTCACTTCAGGCCGACAAGATTGCGGCCACGCCATCGCCCCATGTGGACACAATGAGTGGCAAACAACTCGTGTTCGTGGCGCATTTCGACGGCACCAACAACGACAAAGACAACGTCAAGCTCTCGGGCAGCGCCCAGTGGACCAACGTTGCTCAGCTTTCTAAGCAAATGGAGGTTGAGAGCAAGCGAAACGAGAATTTTTCCTCTAACTACTACAGAGGCGTCGGCACCGACCCAGGCCTTGAAGGCACGCTCGAAGCCTCGATTCGCCCCAGTGGTGACATGCGGGAAACCGCGCTGCTTGCCTACACCGACTTCCAAAAACAAGCCACCGACTGGCTGAAACAACACCCTGACGCCAACTCCACCGAATCCCTCAAAGTTTTGGCCACCGGCTTCAGCCGGGGCGCGGGCACCGCCGCCGTGTTCAGCCAGATGCTGCACGAGCGTGGCCTCACCGACCCGGCCACAGGCATGGTCATCGTTCCGCCGGGCCAGTTGGGCTTGGCTGGGGCCATGGTGTTTGACCCGGTGACCACCGGCTTTGACCGCAACTCGGCCTTTTCGCCCGAATCCAAAAGTATCACCGTGGTGCAGGCGAAGAACGAGTACCGCGTGCCGTTCAAAGGTGTGGACCACAGCGGCCACCCCGGGGCTAGTGTGGTTCCGGTCACTGGCAACCATTGCGACATTGGCGGCGGTTATGACAACGGCATCGCTGCGCGGGTGCTGGAATCGTCCACCGCCTGGATGAAAAAATCCGGCTTGCCTATTGCTGAAGTACCGCCCGAGCGGCGCTTTGACGGCAGCGCCGCGGTTCACCACGAGCGCGATCTGCCCAAAACCGCCGAGGCCGCGCAGGCCTCGCGCTCAACATGGGCGAGAGCCATTTTCCCGATCGGTAGCCGCTTGGTGGAAGGGGCCGCCAGCGTGGCTGATTACCCCGTCACCCACGATCCCAAAAACGGCCTGAACCAGCCGCGCCAGCTCACCCAGAGCGCAAGCGAAGAAACCCGGCTGGCCAGTGGCTGGAGGCGTTTCGAGGCCGCCGAGGCCACGGTGTGGCGCAAAGACTTCCCCAGCCCCGGGGGCGGCATGGTCAAAGCCAGCCTGGTGGAGCCCTACCTGAAGCCCGGCATGAACCAGCGGCCACTGTCCATGCAGCTACAAAGCGTGCGGTCCGATGGCAGCACCACGCAGCACCCGGCCGTCAAAGCCGATGGACAAGACCCGGGGGCCACCATGCGCACGCTGGACCAAAGGCTGGGCACTGGGCGCAGACAGGCGGAGGGCGCGCAGTCACCAGCACCGATGCAGTCATCATCGGCATCAAACCAAACACTCCTGCATCCCGCCCTGCAATCGCTGCAGGTTCAGCTCACACAGCGGGGCTACACGCCCGAGCAAGCCAACAAGATCAGCGCCTATGCCCAAAGTGGCCTCAACCCTTTGGACGCCGCGCAACTCAAGCAGGCCGCTTTGAGCAATGACGGCCAAAGCCTGGCGCTGGTGTTTCGCGACCCGCCGTACAAGGGCATAGCCATTCAAGACGCGCTGACCAGCCAAGCGCTGCAAAGCCCGGCGGCCAATGCCCCCTTCATGGAGCTGGCAACCCAGCAGCAATCTCAACATCAACAGCAGGTTGACGCGCCGGTGCTGGCGCAGGCGCGTTCGCGTTAGGTGCCGAGGTTGCCGGTGGGGCTCATGGGCAAAGGGCGTTTGCACAGTAAAAGGCGTTGAGCAGATGTGCCGTAAGAGATTCGCGTCACCTTGCGCAATCTCTTCATCCACGTCTCCTCGTATCGGCCCCGGCACCTGTTGCGCTGGCGCCGCATGAGGTCAAATTGATGCTATGTGTAACAATAAAGTACACGAAAATCAACCGAAACGGCGCACTTCAGCGTTAATATTTGCTCCCGAATGTTTGTCACCAGCCAGGCCAACAAGACCTTTGTGACATCGATCCAGCAAAGTCCGCAGATGTTCCGCCACCGCTACCTTTCAATAAAGGACATTCTATGGACCGCAAACCCCGATTCCCAGTATTTCAGCAACGCCATCAAGAAAACCCTATGCACCGTCGACAATTTGCCAGCTTGGCGCTGAGCGGCGTTGCGACGATGGCGCTCAGCGCTTGCGGCGGTGGAAGCAGCAACTCATCTAATGGCGACTTGGATTTGCGAGCAGCCTATGACCGCATCACCGAAGGAATGAACCATGCGGATGTGGATCGCGCAGTAGGGGCGCCTTCTAAAGATCTTAATGAAACAACCCGGCGCTGGGAATCTGGCAATCAGTCGTTAAGGGTAAGTTTTGTCAAGCTAAATAGTGGATTTTGGGTAGCCGGTGCAGTGCAGTGGAGCATACGTTCCGGTGGTGAATTGACAAAGTCATTTAGTATCGATTTCTAAATATGAAAACAAACTTTGCCGTAGCGATCATTTTCCTATTCGTATCCCATGCCGCCCACGCGCAGTGGGCGGTATTGGACGGAAAGGTGAGGCTGGCTATCGCAACGTACGATCAAGAACCATCGATCCCCTAAAAAATTTGGAAGATCCCATCGCGTTTGAAAAACTCGATGTTGACTATTTCTAATTAGCTTAATTGACTGATGCAGACAAGAAAAAATACATTGGAACGGTCGAGAATTGCGGTGATGTGAGCCTCAATAAAGCCCAATCAGGGTATTTTACCGCTCAGAGCAATGGTGTTTGATTGGTAGGTGCCGTTCAGATGAATACAACTGGATGTGGGGAACCAATTAAGAAATTTGATTTATCCTAACCATGCAAGCGCGCTCGCGTTAGCTGGCTGAAGGGCTCAGCCCCCCTTATTGCCAGACTTCGAGCACAGAGCAAACGCCCGAAGGCTGGGCTGGCAGCGGAACCAGGCCTGCGAAGCGCCGAACACTCCGCAATGGCTTTCCAGCGCAGCCACATAAGCTGCGAAAATGGCGCCATGAATGCGACCAACACCACCGAATTGATGAACACCCTGGGCGCCCAGGCCAAGCAGGCTTCGGTCCAGATGGCGCAGGCCAGCGCCGCGACGAAAGCGCACGCGCTGCGTTCCCTGGCCACTTTGCTGCGCGCCAGTGCCGAAGACCTGCAGATAGAGAACGCCAAGGACCTGGAGCGCGCCCGCGCCGCCGGGCTGGCCGAACCCATGGTGGACCGTCTCAAGCTCACCCCCAAGGTGATTGAAACTTGCGCCGAAGGCTGCGAGCAGCTCGCGGCGATGAACGACATCATCGGCGAGATCACCGGCATGCGGCAGATGCCCAGCGGTATTCGCGTGGGCCAGATGCGGGTGCCCATCGGGGTGTTTGGCATGATTTACGAGAGCCGCCCGAATGTGACCATCGAAGCGGCCTCCCTGTCGATCAAGAGCGGCAACGCAGCGATTTTGCGTGGGGGCTCCGAGGCCATCGATTCCAATCGCGCCCTGATCAACCTGGTGCATCAGGCGCTCAACAGCGCCGGCTTGCCGATGGAGGGGGTGCAGTTGGTGCCGACCACCGACCGCGCTGCCGTGGGCCAGCTGATCACCATGCCGCAGTATGTGGATGTGATTATTCCGCGTGGTGGCAAGGGGTTGATTGAGCGCATCAGCGCCGAGGCCAAGGTGCCCGTCATCAAGCACCTGGATGGCAATTGCCACACCTATGTGGACGACCCTTGTGACATCGCGATGGCGGTCAAAGTGTCCGACAACGCCAAAACGCACAAATACAGCCCCTGCAACGCGACAGAGAGCTTGCTGGTGGCGCGCGCGGTGGCAAACGATTTTTTGCCCCAGATTGGAGCGTTGTTCGCGGGTAAAGGCGTGGAAATGCGCTGCTGTCCTGAAGCCAAGCGCATCTTGACGGGCCTGACCGGTGCGATGCTGAAAGATGCCACCGAGGCCGACTGGAGCGAGGAATACCTGGCTGCAGTGATCAGCATCAAGGTGGTCGACGGCTTGGACGAAGCCATTGCGCATATCAACCGCTACAGCAGCCACCACACCGACGCCATCCTCACCCGCGACCACATGCACGCCCAGCGATTCCTGCGTGAGGTTGATTCGGCGAGCGTCATGGTGAATGCGAGCACCCGCTTCGCGGATGGATTTGAATACGGCCTGGGTGCCGAAATTGGCATCTCAACCGACAAGTTCCACGCCCGTGGGCCGGTGGGCGTGGAAGGTCTTACTTCGCTTAAGTACGTGGTGCTGGGCGAGGGCGAAGTTCGCACCTGAGCGGCCTTGCATGCGCGACTTTTGGCCCCATTTCTGAAAAGCGCTACGCTTACACAACAATTCAACCGATCCACCCCGCGCGCCGCAGACGAACCGAGGTCAGCGTGGCTCCGGCTCAGCCGGTCCACAGCTGACGCCCCCCAGTGGGGGGTGACGCCGCAGGCGGCGCGGGGGGCGTCCAAATCTTATGGTTCCCCACCTTGTTACCGCCCTGACCGGCCCAATCAACGAGCTCGAACAGCGCATTCTTGAGTCCACGCCCGTGATCGAGCGCTGGTTCCGCCTGGAGTGGATGGAGCACACGCCACCGTTCTACTCTTCGGTGGACGTTCGCAACGCGGGTTTCAAGCTCGCGCCGGTGGATACCAACCTGTATCCCGGCGGGTGGAACCACCTGACGCCCGAGATGATGCCCCTGGCCGTGCAAGCGGCCATGGCGGCGATCGAGAAAATCTGCCCAGAGGCGAAAAACCTCCTGCTCATCCCCGAGAACAGCACCGACACGTTTTACCTGAGCAATTTGCTGCAGTTGCAGCGCATTTTTTACCAGGCCGGCCTCAACGTGCGTCTGGGATCGTTGTCCAAAGATGTCACAAGTTCCACCACCATCGATCTGCCGGGCGGCGAATCGGTGATCCTGGAGCCTTTGGTGCGCAGCAAGCGCCGCCTGGGCTTGAAGCACTTTGACCCCTGCACCATCTTGCTCAACAACGATCTGAGCGCGGGTGTGCCAGGCATGCTGGAGGACCTGCACGAGCAGTACCTCCTGCCCCCGCTGCACGCCGGCTGGGCCACGCGCCGCAAGAGCAACCACTTCAAGGCCTACGAAGAAGTGTCCAAGCGTTTTGGCAAGCTGCTGGGTATGGACCACTGGCTGATCAACCCCATGTTCAACCAGTGCGGCGAGGTGGACTTCAGCCAGGACAGCGGTCTGGAATGCCTGCGTTCCAACACCGACGCTTTGCTCGGCAAGGTTCGGCGCAAGTACAAGGAATACGGCATCAACGAAAAGCCGTTTGTGGTCATCAAGGCCGACAACGGCACCGATGGCATGGGTGTGATGACGGTGCGCGATGTCAAGGAACTTGATGCGCTCACCCCCATGGTGCGCGAGCGCATGGCCCAGGCGAAGGCGGGCAAGGTGGTGAGCGAGGTCATCATTCAGGAAGGGGTGTTGACCAATGAACGCATCAACCGCGCCGTGGCCGAACCTGTGGTCTACATGATGGACCGGTACGTGGTGGGTGGTTTTTACCGGGTGCACGCCGAGCGCGGTGTCGATGAAAACCTCAGTGGCCCCGGCTCCAGTTTTGTGCCACTGGCGTTTGAGCAGAGCTCGCAAATGCCCCAGCCGGGCATGAAGCCGGGGGCCAGCGTGCCCAACCGCTTCTACATGTACGGCGTGATCGGTCGCCTGGCCATGCTGGCCGCCAGCTACGAACTGGAAGCGACCGACCCGGACGCCGAACAATACGACTGATTTCCCCACCCCTGTGACGACCCGATGCTCGGGTCGTCACCCCCTCACGGGGGCGGCGCTGGTCGTCTGGCAAAGCCAGCCCGCCAGTGCCCTGGATTAAGACATCTTGGGTCGGAGAAGCGTTTGACCGGCACGCGGGGGAGTTCTTCCAGGGCGCCGCGGAACCGGCTTTGCCGGGCCGCCAGTGCCGACCCCTGGGGGTGACGGCGAAAGCCGGCGCACGGGGGGCGAATTGAGCGCAGAATCGGCCTCTTTGGAACTTTTGAACCCTGTGCCGTGAGGCTGGGGCGCTCGTGTGTCGGCATCTTCGTCAAAAAAAACCTCGCTTGCGACCCTCACGCTTGGTGCCATCGGGGTCGTCTATGGTGATATCGGCACCAGCGTTCTGTACGCCATCAAGGAGATTTTCGGATCAGGGCATGTGCCGTTCACCCATGCCAATGTGTATGGCGTGCTGTCGATTGTTTTCTGGACGCTGACTGTCATCGTTTCGTTGAAGTACGTGGTGCTGGTGCTGCGGGCGGACAACGAGGGGGAAGGGGGGCTGATCGCGATGTTGGCGCTGGCTTCCGAGGCAGTGAAAGACAAACCCGAGCTTCGGCGGGTGTTGCTGGTGATCGGTATTTTCGGAACCGCCCTGTTCTATGGCGATGGGGTGATCACGCCAGCCATCTCGGTGCTTTCGGCTGTTGAGGGTCTGGAGGTGGTGTCGCCCGGTCTGCACCGTTTTGTGGTGCCCATCACGCTGCTGGTGCTGTTCGTGTTGTTCGCCGTTCAGAAACGCGGCACCGGAGGCATCGGCAAATTCTTTGGCCCCATCACCCTGGTGTGGTTTGTCTCGATCGCGGCGCTGGGGTTGTCGCACATCGTGGGACACCCGGAAATCCTGGGTGCGCTGAACCCGCTTCATGCCCTGCGCTTCATGTGGACGCAGCCGGGTGTGACCTTCATCATTCTGGGGGCCGTGGTGCTGTGTGTCACCGGTGGCGAAGCGCTTTACGCCGACCTCGGCCACTTTGGCAAAAAACCGATTCGACTGGCCTGGTTTTCCATCGTCATGCCCTGCCTGACGTTGAACTACTTTGGCCAGGGCGCCTTGTTGCTGGCCGACCCGGAAGCCGTCAAAAACCCCTTCTTCAACATGGCGCCCGAATGGGCTGTGGTGCCATTGGTTGGGCTGGCGACCATGGCCACGGTCATCGCATCTCAAGCGCTCATCACCGGGGCCTTCAGCGTCACCAAACAGGCCATTCAGCTCGGGTATTTGCCGCGCCTGCAGCTGCGCCACACCAGCGTGCGTGACACCGGTCAGATTTACCTGCCGCTGGTGAACTGGGGGTTGTTTGTCGCCATCGTGTTCGCGGTGGTGATGTTCAAATCGTCCACCAACCTGGCGGCAGCCTATGGGATAGCGGTCACGCTGGACATGTTGATCACCACCGTGCTCACATTCTTCGTGTTGCGCTTCGGCTGGAAATACCCGTTGTGGCTGTGCCTGACGGCCACCAGCGTCTTCTTCGTGGTGGACCTGGCCTTCTTCAGCTCCAATTTGCTCAAGCTGTTCGCGGGCGGCTGGTTTCCGTTGATGATCGGAGGTGTGGTGTTCACCTTGATGATGACCTGGAAGCAGGGCCGCAACCTGATGGCCAAGGCGCAAAAGGCCGACGCTCTGGAGCTGGGCAACTTCATGTCTTCGGTGTTCATGGCCCCACCGGTTCGCGTGGCGGGCACCGCCGTTTTCCTGACCGCCGAGACCGGTGTGGTGCCCAATGCCTTGTTGCACAACCTCAAACACAACAAGGTGCTGCACGAGCAAAACCTGTTTGTCACGGTGCGCAACCAGCCCGTACCCTGGATCGGGCTGGACAAAAGGGTGGCGATGGAGCCGCTGGGTCACGACTGCTGGCAGGTGGTGGTCAACTACGGCTTCAAGAACGATCCGGACCTTCCCAAGGCATTGGCAGCGATGCGAGGGCGTGGTTGCGATCTGGACCCCATGCTGACGAGCTACTTTCTGTCGCGCGATCTGGTGGTGCCAACCCTCGAAAGTGGCATGGCGCCCTGGCGTGAAAAGCTGTTTGCGCAAATGCACCACAACGCGGGCGCTGCGGCCGAGTTTCTCAATTTGCCCAGTAACGCAGTGATCGAACTGGGCTCCAAAGTCGAGATTTAGATCTCCCTGCACCGGCTTCGCCGTCACCCCCCCCCAAAGGCGCCGCGCTGGCTGCCTGTCCGAGCCAGATCCGCAGGGCCCTGGGTTCAACGGCCTTTGCACGGCTTCACTTGTTCGCTGGCCAAGTGGGTTCTGCTGCTTGACGGCACAATCGCTCGATGTCCTTTTTTCGCGATCTCAGTCTGTCGGCCACCACCGCTGGTTTTGTCGCGGTGTTGGTGGGCTTCACCAGTTCGGTGGCGATTGTGTTTCAGGCGGCGCTGGCGTTTGGGGCCACGCCTGAACTGGTCACCTCGTGGATGTGGGCGTTGGGCCTGGGCATGGGGTTGTGTTCGGCGATTCCTTCGCTGATTCTCAGGCAGCCTGTGATGGTGGCGTGGAGCACGCCGGGCGCGGCCGTGCTTGCCACGGCCGGTCTCTCAGGTGGCTTCACGATGGCGCAGGCGGTGGGCGCATTCATGGTTTGTGCCGGCATGATCACGCTGGTCGGCGTCACCGGCTGGTTTGAGCGGATGATGAACCGCATCCCGGTGGCACTGGCCTCGGCGTTGTTGGCCGGCGTGCTGGCCCGCTTCGGGTTGCAAGCCTTTGAGGCCGCGCAAACGGCTCTGCCTTTGGTGGGCGGCATGTTGCTGGCCTATCTGGTCGGACGGCGCACTTTCCCTCGTTATGCCGTTCCGCTCACCTTGGTGGTGGGTGTGTTGATGGTGGTGCTCGATGGCCAGTTCAAGCAAGGCACGGTGGCGCTGGACTTGGCGCGCCCGGTGTTCACCACGCCCGAGTTCAGTCTGTCGGCGATGGTAAGCCTGGCCTTGCCGCTGTTTGTGGTGACCATGGCTTCACAAAACCTGCCGGGCGTGGCGGCAATCCGGGCGGCAGGCTACAACATGCCCATCTCGAAAATCATCACCATGACCGGTGTGGCCACTTTGGTCTTGGCGCCTTTTGGTGGCTTCGCGCTCAACCTCAGCGCCATCACTGCGGCCATCTGCATGGGCGAAGAGGCCCACCCGGATCGTGAAAAGCGCTACACGGCCGCGGTGGCCTGCGGTGCTTTGTATGTGGTGATCGGCCTGTTTGGGGCGGCGGTCACGGGTTTGTTGCTGGCGTTTCCGCGCGAGCTGGTGATGGCGATTGCCGGCATCGCTTTGCTCGGCAGCATTGGCGGGGGTTTGCATACCGCCCTGAAGGAAGATGCCCACAGGGAAGCCGCACTCATCACCTTTCTGGTCACGCTGAGTGGCGTGACAATCGCCGGCATAGGTTCGGCTTTTTGGGGCGTGGTGGCCGGTGCCATTGCCCTGTTTGTGCAACAGGTTCGCCGCCATAAGACAATCGCTCCATGAACATCCTTTTTGTTGCCGATCCCATTGAGTCCTTCAAGATCTACAAGGACACCACATTTGCCATGATGCGTGAGCTGCAAAAGCGCGGCCATCAGGTGTGCAGCACCGAGCCGCGCTTCATGAGCTGGCGCAGTGGCCAGCCCGTGACGGCTCAGGTTCGCCATTTGCAGCTCACCGGCCATGCCGACGACTGGTACACCGTGCCCAGCGAGGTGTTGGCGCCGGTGCACAGCTTTGATGCCGTGCTCATGAGGAAAGACCCACCCTTTGACAGCGAGTATTTCTACGCGACCCACCTCCTGGAGCAGGCCGAGCGAGAGGGTGCTCGGGTGTTCAACAGCCCACGCGCCTTGCGCGACCATCCCGAAAAGCTGTCGCTGATGGAATTTGCCGAATATGCACCACCCACGGTGGTCACCCGCAATGGCAATGAGCTTCGTGCCTTTCACGCCGAACACCACGACATCATCCTGAAACCGCTGGATGGCATGGGCGGGACCGGTATCTTCCGCGTCGGGCAAGACGGCATGAACCTCGGTTCGATTGTTGAAACCCTGAACCAGGGCGGCGCCACCAGCGTGATGGCGCAGCGCTACCTGCCGGAAATTCTGGCGGGTGACAAGCGCCTGTTGTTGATTGGCGGGAAGGTCGCGCCATTTGTATTGGCGCGCATTCCACAGGGGGGAGAGGTGCGCGGCAACCTGGCCGCAGGCGGCAAGGGCGTGGCGCAGCCGCTGAGCGATGAAAACCGCCTGGTGGCCGAGGCCATTGCGCCCAAGCTGGCTGCAAGGGGCTTGCTGCTGGTTGGGCTGGACATGATCGGCAACCAAGTGACCGAGATCAACGTCACCAGCCCCACCTGTTTTCAGGAGATTTTTGACCAGAGCGGGTTCGATGTGGCGGCCATGTTCGTGGATGCCCTGGAAGTGGCCATGGGCGGCACACCCGCATGAGCGAATCCCCGCCTACTCCGCCGGGCGCTGCGCCTGAACAGCAGCCCCGCAATCCTTTGCATGGCGTGACGCTGGAAGCCATGGTGACGGCTTTGGCCGATCACTACGGTTGGGCCGGACTGGGCGAGCGCATTCCAGTGCGCTGCTTCAATGTGGACCCCAGTGTGGGTTCCAGCTTGCGGTTTCTCCGAAAAACGCCTTGGGCAAGGGAAAAGGTAGAGGGGCTCTACCTTTTTATGTTGCGTGATATCCGGCGGTCGGGCGGACGCTGAAACGCAACACGCGTTGCTCTGGATCGGTTTCCTGCCTGTCGGTGGCGTGTGTTTCTCCGCGCATTTGAATTTTGATGTTGCAAAATAGCAACGTTAAATAGGCAAATGGCGGTCACCTTTTGGCCAATTTGTAGTCTATAAGGTTTATTCAGGCCGGTGTAAGCGTAATTCCGGGTGGCGGTTTGGACTGGGCGCCTTTACAAAGGCTGTTCGTCAATTTGTAAGCTGCCCTTCAACGCTTTGCCCATGTCTGATATGCCGGATTTGACCCTGGCGGTGTTTGCCAAAACACCGCTCGGGCAACAGGAAATCCAGTCCCGCTCCATGGGGCTGGCACCACTGGTGCGCCGCATTCTGGTTTTGATCGATGGCAAGCGCGGGTTCCCCGACCTGGCCGCGCTGTTGCCTGAGGGCAGCGACGCGGGGAAGATATTGCAAGAACTATTGGCCCATGGCTGCGTACAAGTCATGTCGCAGTTGAAAACGGCGCCGGTGAGTGTTTCGCAGGAGGCGCCTGTTGCCAGCACAGCGCAAGCTCCGGCCGCCACCAGTGGCACCAGCCACTCGCGTAGTGGCCTGCCGCCGGCCAGCTCACGCTCACCCAAAGACAACGAAATGGCGCGCAATTTCATGATCAATTCGATCAACGCCATCATTGGGCAGAACATGCGCATTTCGCTGATTCACGATATCTTTCACTCAGATACCACCGAGAAGCTGCGAGAGGTGTACGAGGCTTGGGAGAGCAGCCTCGCCAATACCGGCATGGGCGCCAAGCGCCTCCCTGAGTTGCGCGACAAGTTGTTCAAGGTGCTGTGAGACGGCTGCAGGGGCGCTGCCGGTACGAAGGCCGCCACAGCTGAAATCGCTGCTCGAATGCGGGCCGGGACACCGTGTCAGTGCACCGTGGAACTCGAAAACAGGTTCAGCACAACCACGCCGGCAACGATCAGACCCATGCCGACCATGCCGGCAAAGTCAATGCGTTGACCATGAACCACCCAGGCCACCAGCGTGATCAGGACAACGCCCAGACCCGACCAGATCGCATAGGCCACACCCACAGGGATGGTCGCAAGCACCCGGGACAGCAGGTAGATCGCCAAGCCATAGCCCAGAACGACCACCAGCGAAGGGACCGCCCGCGTGAAGCCTTCGCTCGATTTGAGAGCGCTGGTGGCCACCACCTCCGCGGCGATGGCCAGGCTCAAAGTGACCCAGGCGTTCATGGCAGGGGCGTGCCGTCAACAAAGACGATGAGCTGCCCGGGCTCGAATGCGGTCCATTGCTCGTTTGAGGTCAGTGGCGTGGTGACGACCACGGCCACACGGTCGCCGGGCTGGTTCAGGTCAGCGAAATTGACAGTCCAGTCACGGTCCATCAGGGTGGCCTGTGCAAACGGGTGCTGTCGAATCAGGTAGTGCAGCTTGGTGGTGCAGTGGGCCCACAGGGCCTCGCCGTTGGAGAGCAGGAAGTTGAAGGTGCCGAACTGGCTGATCTGGGGCACCAATTCTCGCAAGGTGATGGTGAGCTCCTCGATGCTGGGCAAGGCCGCGTGGGATTTGGCCAGCTCTTGCATCAGCCAGCAAAACGCCTGCTCACTGTCGGAGGTGCCGACGGGACGGAAGTGGCTGTGCAAATAGGGTTCGTAGCCGTGCAGGTCGCCATTGTGGGCGAATACCCAGTGGCGGCCCCACAGCTCGCGGGTGAACGGGTGGGTGTTTTGCAGGCTGACCTCGCCGTAGGTCGCTTTGCGCACGTGGGCAATGATGTTCTTGCTCTTGAGCGGGTAATGCTGCAAAAAATCGGCGATGGGTGATACGGCGGCACTCAGCGGGTCGACAAACAAGCGCAGGCCTTTGCCCTCAAAAAACGCAATGCCCCAGCCGTCGGCGTGGTGGTCGGTGCCGCCGCCACGCTGGCAAAAGCCAGTGAAGCTGAAAGAGGCATCGGTGGGAGTGGCGCAGTTGAGACCGAGGAGTTGGCACATGGGCTTATTGTGCGCTCCATGCGGCCTGCTTTAGACAGCGCGCTTGGCTGAGTCGGTGATGGCCTCCACAGCGGGCAGGGCAGCGGCTGATGCAGGGTGTTCGCGTCCGGCCTTGCTCTGGGGTTGCGAAACATGCAGCAGGTGGCTTGCTGCCCGTTGTATTTTTGAGATGGTGATTGCGTGAGCAGGGCGCTGATTTCAACCCAGAACCGGTGGATCGCCTTGACATGGGTACGGGGCTCTCTTGGGGTGCCATCCCCTTCGGTGCTGAATACAGTGGAACGTGTCACATGCGCCATGTGCCTCGTGTAGCGCGGTGTTCGAGCTGGGAATCGGGTGGACAATGGGCGCACTCTCGGCCGTGGTACTGAGCCTGGCTGTTGTTCTTTGTAGCGTTGAGTCGGGGTTATAAAGTACCAAGGGAAGCGCGCTGGACAGGGGCGTTGAAAATGGGGGTCTGCCAGACATCCTTCGGCAAGAAGCGACGCTGTGCACCTCAGGAAACCTGGGAAAAGCACCATTCTCACCAGACTTTCAAGATCGATGACACATATCCGAACCCGCGCCGTGCACGCCGGCCAGCAACCTGACGCGGCGAGCGGTGCCATTGCCACACCCATCACCCAAAGTACCGCTTTTGCCTACGGCAGTCTGGAACGGGGAGCCGCCATCTTTGCGGGCGAAGCGGAGGGCTTCCGCTACGGGCGCTATGGCAACCCCACCGTGGCAGCGCTGGAAGCCAAGATGGCGAACCTGGAAGGTGCGGAGGCTGCGGTGGCGTTTGCCAGCGGCACGGCGGCGACAGCTGCTGTGGTGCTCAGCCTGCTGGCGCCAGGAGATGAATTGCTGTTCCTGGGCCCGCTCTATGGCGGAACCGAGGGGCTTCTGCGCTCCATGGGCGAACGCTGGGGCTTGCGCGTGACCGACGCCACGATGATCGGGCTGGAGGCTGCCTGGAGTCCCGCCACTCGCATGGTCTGGGTGGAGCCGCTGACCAACCCCAGCCTGCGTCTGCATGACCTGGAGGCGGTGGCGCAGATCGCATCAGCACGCGGCGCTATCACCGTGGCAGACAATACGTTTTGCACGCCGTGCCTGGTGCGACCCCTCGCACACGGCATCGATCTGGTGGTGCACTCGATGACCAAATACCTCGGTGGCCATGGCGATGCAACGGGCGGGGTGGTGGCGGGCGATGCTGCACGCATTGCCCAGGTGCGCAAGACCGGGCTGGGTCATATCGGCGCCAGCCTGGCGGCGCAGGAGTCATTTCTGTTCCTGCGCGGCATCAAGACCTTGCCGTTGCGCATGGAAGCACACTGCGATGGTGCGCTGGCGGTGGCTCAGTTTCTGGAGCATCAGTCTGCCGTGCGCTCGGTGTTTTACCCCGGGCTGGCTTCGCATCCGCAACACACGCTGGCGAAGCGGCAGATGCAGGGTGGCTTTGGTGGCATGGTCACTTTTGAACTTGCACGGGCGGAGCGTGCTGCGGCCGCCGATGTGCTTGATGCTTTGCAGTTGTTCGCCCAGGCGGTATCGCTCGGCGACGTGGACAGCCTGGCTTGCCACCCAGCCAGCACCACGCACAGCTTCGTGTCACCCGAGGTGCGCGCCATAGCGGGGGTGGGCGAGGGCATGATCCGGTTGAGTGTGGGCATCGAACATCCGGACGATCTCGTCGCAGACCTGGCCCAGGCGCTGGCCCGCGCAGGCAACTGAACCGCATTGTGGCAACGGATCCTTGGGCGTTTTTTGGTCCGGGGATCCAGGGCTGTTGACCCTGTTGACGGCGACCGCATGAGCCACGGCGCGACCCATGGCGTCTGGCTTTGACTCAGTCTGTGCGGGCGCTCGCGACCGGGATCAAGACTTGGCGGGTATCTGGTTTTCGCGCAGCCGCAGCGCCGCCAGCAGCGCCAGTGCACAAACGGCCGCGAGCATCAGAAAGGTCTCGTTAAATGCGGCCAGTCGGGCCGGGTTGTCGCTGGCGGTGTCCAGGCGAAAACCGTGGGCGGTTATGCGCCACTCCAGCACGATGCCGCACAGGCTCACGCCAGCGGCGCCGCCGAGCATGCGCAAAAAATTGATCACACTGGAGCCCTGCGGGATGTGGGTGTGTCCGAGTCCTCGCATGGCGCCAATGTTGAGTGATGGCAGGATGAAGCCCAGGCCGATGCGCCCCAGGATTGCCCAAATCACCAGCAGAGGAATGATGGCCTCCGGGCGACCCGGGTCGATGGTGGTCATGAGTGCAAACGATGCGGTCAGCAGCACCAGGCCGATGCTCACCAGCCGGTGCGTGGGTTGCCGGTCGGCCATGCGGCCGACCATCGCGATGGTCACGGCCAATACCAGCCCGGCCGGCAGCAAGATGCTGCCCACGTAAGAAGGCGAGAGGCCCAACCCCATTTGCATGTAGACCGGCAGCAGGTAGGTGGATCCAAAGAGCGCGATGCCGTAGATGAACGCCACGATGCTGCCCATGGCGAAACGCCGGTCGGCGAACAGCGACAGATTCATCAACGGTGCCACGTTCAGGGTCGGCCGACGGTTGTGGGACTTCAGCATACGCCGCTGCAACAGGACAAAAGCGCCTACAGCCAAGGCCGCGCTGAGCAGCAGTACGCTGGCAGTGCCAGCGGGGTTGCTGTGCAGTTCGACCAGTCCATTGAGCAGACACAGGGTGCCCACCGTGGCCAGCATCAGACCGGGCCAGTCCAGCCCGGCACCTTGCGGATTGGCCGCCGCGCCGCCCGGCGCGTTGGTGGGTACGTAGCGCCGGGCCAGCCAGAGCGAGGCAAGGCAGAAAGGCACCACCATGTAAAAGATGGAGCGCCAGCCCAGGCCGTCTACCAGCAGGCCGCCGATGCTGGGGCCGATGGCCGGAGCCAGCACCACGCCCATGCCGAAGATGCCGCTGGCACGGCCCTGTTCGTGGGGTTCGAAGGCCCGCAGGATGATGATGGCCGGGATGGGTTGCACCACCCCGGCGGCCAGCCCTTCGGCCACGCGTGCGGCGAGGACCAGCGGGAAATGCTGAGCCAGGCCGCCAGCGACGCCCCCGGCGAGCAGCAGCCACATGCAGCCGGAGTAGGTGCGCCGGTAGCCGTAGCGCGACAGCAGCCATGGGGTGGTCAGCATGGACACGGTCATGGCGGCCATGAAGCCGGAGGTCACCCATTGCGCCCGCTCCTGACCCAGCACGAAATAGCGGCTCATGTCCGGGATCGCGACGTTGATGATGGTGGACGACATGATGGACGCCATGGTGCCGACCATGACCGAGAGCAGCAGCAGCCACCGGTACCGATCGCCATGGCGTACGCGCAGGGCGGCAATGGAGTGATCGGGTGCGTTGGTTGGCATGGGCTGTTGAAGTTAGAGCGCCATCATAGGCACTTGCCATCGCGGGCACCTGGCTGCGCACAAAAAACCAAGGGCCCCGAAGGGCCCTTGGTTGGGGTAGCGGTAACGAAGCCGCAGGCTCAGCTGTAGCGCTTGTATTCCCCGGACTTCACTTTGGCCAGGAATTTGTGCAGTTCGGCTTTCACCACTGGCATCAGGAAGTACAGGCCAATGATGTTGAAGATGCTCATCGCGAAGATGGCAGCATCGGAGAAGTCGATCACGGCGCTGAAACCGATGGAGCAACCCACCACCACGAAGAAGCAGAACATCAGCTTGTAGATGAGCTCATTGGTCTTGCCTTCGCCAAACAGGTAGGTCCAGGCCTTGAGACCGTAGTAAGACCACGAAATCATGGTCGAGATCGCGAACATCAGCACGGCCAGGGCCAGCGGGTAGCGGAACCAGTCGTAAGCGGTCTGGAAAGAAGCGGCGGTCAGTTGCACGCCGGTGAGTCCTTCTGCGTGGGGGTAGGGGCCGGTGTTGAGGCCGGCAATGGTGATGACCAGGGCGGTCATGGTGCAGATGATCACGGTGTCGATGAAGGGCTCCAGCAAGGAGACCAGGCCTTCGGTGACGGGTTCGCTGGTTTTGACTGCCGAGTGGGCAATGGCTGCCGAGCCCACGCCTGCTTCGTTGGAGAACGTGGCACGTTTCAGGCCCTGAATCAGCGCGCCAATGAAGCCGCCTGCGACACCTTCGGCACTGAAGGCACCGTTCCAGATGGCAGCGAATGCGGCGCCAATCTGGTCAAACTCGACCACCAGCACGGTGATCGACATACCCACATAGAGAATGGCCATCAAGGGGACCAGCTTGGAGGTCACCGTGGAGATCGAGGGCATGCCTCCGATGATCACGGAGAACACAAAGCCTGCCAGCACGATGCCAGTGACCCAGCCGTAGCCGTCGGGCAGACCAAAAGTCTGCACCAGCATGGCATTGGCCTGGTTGCCCTGGAACATGTTGCCGCCGCCCAAGGCGCCGAGGATGGTCATGATGGCAAAACCCACGGCCAGAATCTTGCCGAACCCGGCCATGCCCCGCTCGGCCAAGCCGCGGCTGAGGTAGTACATCGGGCCGCCCGAAACCACCCCGGAAGGCAGCACGGTTCGGTATTTGACGCCCAGTGTGCATTCCGTGAACTTCGATGCCATGCCAAGCAGGCCGACGATGATCATCCAGAACGTGGCACCCGGCCCGCCGATGGCAAGGGCCGCGCCGACGCCGGCGATGTTGCCCAGACCCACGGTGCCCGACAGGGCCGTGGCCAGAGCGGCAAAGTGCGACACCTCACCGTCGTGGTTGGCATTGGGGTTGTCGTAGCGGCCCCGCACCAGATCGATGGAGAGCTTGACCTGCTTCAACTGGATGAAGCCGAAATACAGGGTGAAGACCAGCGCGGCAATCAACAACCAGCCGGCAATCAAGGGGAAGCTGGCTTCGCCAACGGGAACCGAGGTAAAGATCAGCGCAGCGAACCAGCCGAGGTAGTCGTTGAAAAAGCCATCAACAGCGGCATCGAAGCCTGCGGCCGAAGCCGACGAGGTGGCAACAGCACACAGACCAGCTGTGGCAATAGTTTTGAGGGAGGGTTGCCGAGATGGGCTCACAGGTGGCTCCTTTATGGGTATGTAGAGACTCGACGCAAGACAGAAGGCGTCTTTTCCGTCACGCAAGATGCAGGCCAGAAGCGGTGCACCGTTGTAGAGCGGTTCACATGGCTTTTGGCTACGCAGGCACCGCTCTAGGGCATCCTAAGTGCCTACAGTCGGCGCGCCTCTACACGATTACCCCTATACCAGGCTTACATCAAGGTATTTCATGTGTGATCAGTGATCCCGGTTCCGGCGCCACAGGCGCACCGCGAGCAGCACCAGTGGCCCGCTGTGCAGCAGCAGATCGAAGATGTCGAGGGGGTTGCTCAGTTCGCCCTGGCTGAGCATGCGCAGCTTCTCGATCAAATGAGGCTCCGGCGAAATGGGAGCTACTGCCAGCCACAGCGCCACTGCAATCAGCAGTGGGAGCGGGAAACGGTCGAGCCAGCGCATCATGGGGTACCCCGCTGCGCATGGGCCCGCAGGCAATTGATGCAAATGCAGGATGCGCCCTGGGCACTTTCAGGCAGGGTTGCGAGCAAATCCGGCGGGAAGCTCTCATCGGTGCACCAGCAAGGCGCTTGAGGCTGTCCGGTGGCCCGTTCAAGTTCCATGGCGCAACGGTTGTCCGCACCGCAGAGAGGGCAGTGTGAAGCGGAGTTGGGGGATGCGTCGGAGGCCATTTTGTGAACGGTTGAGGCGCTCAGTGTAACGATTTGTAGGCAACTTGCGCTGTGCTATTTTCAGTATCTATATGTCTTTCTATTCCTTTGTGACCGGTGTCGGGTGCAGTTGGCTGGGCGCAGCGGCGTTGAGCATGGCTTGCGCTCAGGCGGCCGAGGTCGAACCCCACCGCGTTCCCGATAACCTGGGTCAGCGGCTGATGGCGTGCACCCTGTGCCATGGCAAAGAGGGCCGCGCCACCAATACCGGGTTCTTCCCGCGCATTGCAGGCAAGCCAGAGGGCTACCTCTACCACCAGTTGCGCCACTTCCGCGAGGGCCGGCGCAACAACGCAGGCATGACCGCCTTGCTCGACACCCTGAGCGATGCCTACCTGCGCGACATTGCCCAGCATTTCGCGAGCCTGGATCTCCCGTATCCGCCACCGCAACCCAGCGACGCCTCAGCCCCGTTGCTGGCGCAAGGCGAAGCGCTGGTCAAACGCGGCGATGCAGCGCGTGATGTGCCCGCCTGTGTGGCTTGCCACGGCGCGGCGATGACCGGTGTTCGCCCCAACGTGCCAGGCTTGTTGGGCCTGCCACGCGACTATCTGATCGGCCAGCTGGGCGGCTGGCAAACGGGGCTGCGCAAAGCGTTCAAGCCCGATTGCATGGCGCACATTGCCCAAAAACTGGAGCCCACCGACATCTCGGCCGTGTCGGCCTGGCTGGCGGCCCAGCCGTTGCCGCTGGACCCGCACCCGATCGCTGCGGCCGTTGAACCCATGCCGCTGAAGTGCGGCTACGCGCCGGAGGTCAAGCCATGAACAAGCCGGTTGTGCGCGGCGCCTTGGGCGTGATGGCGTTCGCCCTGATGGTGCTGCTGGCGGTGGTCGGCTGGGAGATGCGGGCGGTGGAAATACCGCCTGTGGTGAATGCCCCGGCGGCAGATGCGGCCCAGATCGAACGGGGCGCCTACCTGGCCCGGGCTGGTAACTGCATGGCCTGCCACACCGAGCGTGGCGGCGCGCCCTACGCTGGTGGACGCGCTATCGATACGCCGTTTGGCACGGTGTACGCCAGCAACCTCACACCCGATTCTTCTACCGGCCTGGGCGCGTGGAGCGAGCAAGCCTTCCGCCGCGCGGTGCACGAAGGCCGGTCGCGCGATGGGCATCTGCTTTATCCCGTTTTCCCCTACACCCACACCACCTTGGTGAGCGATGTAGACAGTGATGCGCTCTATGCTTTCCTGCGCAGCGTGCCGGCGGTTGAAAAGGCGACGCCTGCCCACGCCTTGCGCTTCCCGGTGAACACACAGGCCGCGCTGGCGGTGTGGCGGTTGCTGTATTTCCAGCCAGCGCGCTTTGAGCCCCAGGCCAATCAGTCGGCCGAATGGAACCGCGGCGCCTATTTGGCCAATGGCCTCGCGCACTGCTCGGCCTGTCACAGCGCACGTGATGCCTTGGGCGGTAGCTCGCTCGGCGAGCGCTGGGGCGCAGGCCTCATGCCCGATGGCCATTGGCTGGCGCCGTCATTGCGCGACCCCGGTGAGGCCGGCGTGACCGACTGGTCGGTTGAACAGTTGACCGAGTTGTTGCTCAACGGGCGCAATCACAGCGCCACGGTGATGGGCCCCATGGCCGAGGTGGTATTCGACGGCACACAGCATCTGCGGCGCGAAGACGTGATGGCCATGGCCACCTACCTGAAAGACCTGGCGGTGCAGCCCGGGAAAGCCGGAACCTTCAAGGGCGCCACCGCCGATCAGATGGTGTTGGGTGAAAAGATCTACGGCCAGCAATGTGTCGATTGCCATGGCGCGGCGGGGCAAGGCGCGGCGGGCGCGTACCCTGCTTTGGCCGGCAACCGCAGCGTGGTGATGTCTTCCCCGGTCAATGCGGTGCAGGCCATTCTGGCGGGGGGCTTTGCACCTTCCACCGCAGGCAACCCCCAACCCTATGGCATGCCGCCGTTTCGCACCCTGTTGACCGACCTCGAAGTGGCTTCAGTGGTCAGTTTCGTGCGCCAGTCGTGGGGTAACCGGGCCAGCGCGGTGGCGCCTCAGGATGTGCAGAGCCTGCGCTGAGCCGAGCGGCGGGTGGGCTGTCAGTCGATCCTGAACTGGCCCACGGTGGCGGTTAGCCTCTCTGCCTGGTCTTTGAGTCCGCTGGCGGCGGCCGCGCTTTCTTCAACCAGCGCCGCGTTTTGCTGGGTCATCTGATCCAGGCTGCTGACGGCGCTGCCCACTTGGGCGATGCCCGTGCGTTGCTCGGCCGCGGCCGTGGCGATTTCCTGCATCATGTGGGAAACCTGTCGAACCTGCTCGACGATGTTGTGCATGGCCTCCCCGGTGCGCGCCACCAGGGCCGAACCCACCTCCACGCTTTCCACCGATCCGTTGATCAGTGCCTTGATTTCCTTCGCCGCCGCCGCACTGCGCTGGGCCAGGCTGCGCACCTCGGAGGCGACCACGGCAAACCCCCGCCCTTGCTCGCCGGCCCTTGCGGCTTCCACCGCAGCGTTGAGCGCCAGGATGTTGGTCTGGAACGCGATGCCGTCGATCACCGAAATGATGTCGTTGATGCGGCGTGAGCTGTGGGTGATGGCCTCCATGCTGGTCACCACCTGGGCCACCACTTCGCCGCCTTGCTCGGCCGATGACGCAGCGTTGGCCGCGATCTGATTGGCCTGCTGGGCCGACTGGGCTGATTGGCCGACCGCCGAGGTCATCTGCTCCATCGTGGCCGAGGTTTCCTCTAGGTTGGAGGCGGCCGCCTCTGTGCGGGACGACAGATCCTGGTTGCCCATGGCGATTTCGCGCGAAGCCACCTGCAAGGAGTCGCTGGCCGAGCGGATCTCGCGCAACGTGGCCTGGATTTTGTCCACAAAGGCGTTGAACGCCTGGCCAATGCGCGCCAGCTCGTCGTGGCCCTGGGCATCCAGGCGCTTGGTGAGGTCGCCATCGTCGGAGGCCACGTCTTCCATGGCGGTTTGCAGCCGGCCCAGTCCACGCAGTGAACGGCGCACCACCCACGCAGCCAGCAGGGCCGACAAAGCGGTCACGACCAGGGCACCCAGCACGGAGCGCATCAGAAACGCTGTCATGGATGCCAGCGCCTCACCTTTGTGCAATGAGATCACCAGCTTCCAGTTGGTGCCGCTCACCGGCATCGCAGACAGCATGCGCGCGCTGCCGCCAATGTCCATTTCGACGAGCTCCTGTCCAAGACCCGCCACCGCTGAGGGCGTCAAGGCAGCGCTCAAGGCGGTTGCATCCTTGAGCAGGAGCTCGAGGTTGGCGTGCACCAGTACCTTGCCGTCGCTGGACAGGATGAAGGCGTCGCTGGAAGGCGTGGGGTGAATGGCGGTCACGGCGTTGGCCACAGCGTCCATGAACACGTCGCCCGCCGCAACGGCGCGGGTCTGTTCGCCGTCTTTGGCGGCCTGGGCAAACGTCATCACGAGTTTTTTGCTGCCGGCGTCAACGTAAGGTTCGGTCAGCACCATGCCTGGCGCTGCCGCAGCTTGCTGGTACCAGGGGCGTGCGGTCGGGTCCCAGTTTTCGGGCAGGTTCTGGGGTGAGGAAAAAATGGCGTGTTTGTCCTGATAGCCGATGTAGGTGGTGTCAAAACCACCGCTGCGCACGGCCTGTGTGAGCGCAATCGCAGGGTCTTCGACCTGCGTGGCGGGCAACATGGCCTCGACCACGGCAGACTTGTCGTTGACCCATTGCGCAATCCCTTCGGCTCGGGCTTCGGCAAGGCTGTGTGTGGAGGCGGAAACGGCCAGGTACGTTGATTGGCGCAGACTGAAAAAATTGACCGCGCTGACCAGCGTCACACAGCCGACCACGAGGGCAGACACGGTGAAGATGAGGCGGGTGCTGAGCGAGAAACGGCTGAGGCGCAGGGTTTTCATGAAGAGGCTTTCCGGGCGCAGGCAAGGCGTTCGCCTGTGTGGTGAACAGGTTGGACGCCTTGCTGCCTTGTGGGTCGCAAGTTGATTTCGGGGTGGTGCAGATGTTGCCGCGCAAGCGACGGCGCCGATCGCTGGAAAAGCGGCAATGGCGCCTGCTATCTCGGCATCAAGGCGCACAGTCGCGGGCGGGAAATTGCAGCGCCCAGCCGTTCAGTGGCTGCTGTCCGATGGCCGGTGCTTCGCGCGACGATGCCATTGCTGAGCGTCAGCGACAGACTGAAAAGCCGTTGTGGCCAGAGGCGGGGACTGTCGCGAATGCCTCGGCTTGCCCCGCCGATTGTTGCGCTGTGCCGACGCGCCTCCCAGCGGAACCTGCGTGGTCTTCAGGCGGAAGTGACCCAGTCGGCAAACTGGAGTTGATCGAGGTGGGGCAAGGTGTTGAAGGTGACCAAGGCGTGGCGCTTGGGGCCAAACTGGAATTCCGTGATCGAGCTGTTGCGGATGCGCATGTTGAGGTCGATGGTGCGTTCCGGGCTCAGGGCCAGCACATGGCCCACGGCGGTAGATATGGGACCGCCGCTGGACACGATCAGCACCTTGCGCCCCGGGTGCTGGGTGCGCACATGGTCCAGCGCGCTGGTCACGCCTTCTACGAACGCCGGGTAGGTGGGCATGCCCCTGGGGCTGATGGTGCCGCCCATCCATTGGCTCAAACCGTCGCGCAGCATGTGGAAATGGCGTTTGTAGCCTTCAGGCGTCAGGGGCTTGTCGACCACGTCGGGGCAGATGGCGCGGACCACCGCTTCGCCGTCGTATTCATTGAGGCCTGGCCAGCTCAGGGGCTCCATGTCAAAGTCGGCGCCCTCTCGTATGCCTTCCCAGGTTTGAACATGGCGGCGCAGGGTACCCATCATCACGGCGTCAAACCGCAGCCCGCGCTCGGCCCAGTAGCGCCCGAGTTGCACGGCTTGCTGCTGGCCCAGCGCGCTCAGTTGATCGTAGTCGGCGGCGCCAAACGAGGCCTGGCCATGGCGCACGAGGTAAAGAGTTCCCATGGGCCGCATTCTGGCGGGTGGGTGGGGCAGAGATTTGTCTCAACAGCGACTTTGGAGGTCAAGTTCTGTGGCCTGAAGGCCGATACAGGGAGGTAACCGGGTGTGTGTTCCGTCCTTTTGAGGGACATGCCCATGTTGGAATGACAAAAAGCTGGGGCTGCTTGCGCTGGAGTAGCGTTGCCACCCTGCTCGATGCGGATGTGGCCGCGCTGACCTGGCACTCAGCCAAAGAGCGCGGGCTGGAATGATTTGTTTAGATGGTTCACCGGTTGCCAATCAACCGGAATTTGCAGATTTGATTTTTGTATCGGGGATGCTCGTTGCGGCCAGTTCCACAGACGTCCTTGACGCAGAGGTGACGACCTAACGGACCGTTCATGCGCCTTGATTTACCCACCTTGCTGCTGTTTCGTCTGTGTATAGACGGATTTCTGGCCGCGCTTTTCTGGAGCTACTCGCGCCGCCATGCGGCTGTGGCTGGCCCGCGCTGGTGGGCGGCGGGCGCTGCGATGTCTGCGATCGGTGCCGTGGGCGCGTTGACGGGTATCGGAGGCCGGGCCGACTGGAACGTGCTCAACGTGGCCGGCGCATTGACTGCGCTTGTTTTGGCGCATGCCGCCATCTGGCTCGGGTTGAGAAACTACCTCGGCTTGCCGATGCGCAAAGCCGTGCGCTGGACCGTGGTGGGGGCCGTGCTGATGTTTGTGGCCCAGGCCTTGCTGCTGGAGGTGTGGGATCTTCCGGTTCTTCGCCGCGCCGTGTTCATTGCTGCGGCCCTCGCCCTGGTGGGTTTGACCCTGTTCCATGCGCAGCGCAAGGGCACAGCGAGAGCCGCCGATGAGTTCAAGGCATTTCGGATTCTTTGTGGTGTTGAGTTGCTGGTCTTGGGCCTGGTGCTGGCGCGCTTGCTGTACACCGCGTCGGTGGCCCCCCGGAGCCTCTTGGAAGACAGCGCGCCGTACGTGGTGTTGGCGATGACCTTGGACGTGCTGGTGCGAGCGGCCCTGCTCAGTGCGCTGGTGTCCTACCGCTTGCAGCAAAACGCCGAGCGCGACCAGCAAAAATTGCGCGATGGCAAGGCGGACTTGCGTGCGCTGATCGACAACATCCACGCTGGTGTGATCGTGTTCAACCCGGATCAGTCGATCGAGACCATCAACTCGGCCGCCAGGCGGTTTCTTAACCGTTCAGAAGTAGAGCCCGAGAGCTCTCAGCCTTTGGAGTGGTCGCTGTTGCGTGAAGACGGTCAACCCATGGCCCGCCACGAAATGCCGTTCGAGCGGGTGCTGGCCACCGGCCGGCCGTTGACCGACATGGTGCTGGGCATCCAGCCAAACGGCGAAGGCGAGGTGCGTTGGACGTTGTGCAACGCTTTTGCAGAGAACAACCACCAGGGCGGGTTGCGCCATGTGGTGTTGACCTTTGTGGACATCACCTCGCTGCAAGCGGCACAGCGCGAACAAAAAGCTTTGCAAATTGCGCTCTCCCAGTCGCAAAAGATGCAGGCGTTGGGTACGCTTGCCGGCGGGGTTGCCCACGATTTCAATAACATCCTGGCGGCCATCCTGGGGAACGCTGAGCTGGCCAGGCAAGACGCGGGCGAGACGTCGGCGGCGGTTCTGAGTCTGGATCAAATCAGCGTGGCAGCGCGACGCGGGCGGGAGCTGGTGCGCCAGATTCTCGCGTTCAGCCGCCAGCAGCCGATGGAGCGCAAGCGGGTGAGCATGCGGGCCATCCTCGCGGAAAGCTGCGGATTGCTCAAACCGGTGATGCCTTCCCATGTAAAACTGGGTACCGCCTGCGGCCTGGGCGATCTGAGCATCAACGCCGATGCCACCCAGCTCGGCCAGGTGTTGCTCAACCTCGGCACCAATGCGTTGCACGCGCTTGGCGACCAGCCAGGCAAGCTCACCATCCAGGTCAACCGTTTCCCGACGACCTCCAGTCTGGTGCCGTCGACCTTGCCCAAAGATTGGCTGGGCGTGATTCGGGTGCAGGTGTTCGACAGTGGTTGCGGCATGGACGAGGCCACGAGACTGCGCATCTTTGAACCCTTTTTCACCACCCGCAAGTTGGGCACGGGCACCGGGTTGGGCTTGCCTGTGGTGCTCGGCATCGTGGAAGGCCACGGTGGGGTGATCGAGGTGAATAGTCAGCCGGGCGAGGGCACCACCTTCAGCCTCTACTTCCCGGCCGCTGTCACAGACCCAGGCGCCGGATATGTGCATTCAGGTTGGCCACAAGGCAAAGCTTTGCCTGAGAATATGGAAACCCAGGCGGTCGATTTGAAAGTTCCACAAGATGCCAGTTCTGTGCAAAATGCAACCATGATCGTAGAAACACCCGAGATTCAACGCCATGTGCTTTACCTTGACGATGACGACACCTTGGTCTTCCTGGTGCGTCGTTTGCTGGAGCGCCGTGGTTTCAAAGTAACGACCTTTACCGATCAACAGGAGGCCATCGATGCGGTGCGGGCCAAGCCAACGGGCTTTGATCTGCTGATGACCGACTTCAATATGCCCGGCATGTCGGGGCTGGATGTGGCCAGGGCGGTGCTGGAGATCAACCCGTTGTTGCCCGTGGCGGTGGCTTCGGGCTATATCACCGACGAATTGCAGGCCGAAGCCAAGGCGGCAGGCGTGCGGGAGGTGGTGTTCAAAACGGACGCCGTTGAGGATTTCTGCACGGTTGTTGCCAAGCTGGTGGCCAACGGCGCCACCGCAGCCTGAGCCGTTGCCGCCGGCCATCGAATGGCGGCGGTTGAGGCGGCCTTGCCGCGGGTTTGGCGCACAGGTCAGTTCGCCAGAACCTTTGAAAAGACCGCGCTGTCCACATTGCCGCCGCACAAGGTGGTGCCCACCACCAACCCCTTGAGCCGATCGCGCTCTTGCCAGGCCGCAGCAAAGCTGGCCGCGCCAGCGCCTTCGGCCACATTGTGGGTATCGGCAAACAAAGCACACATGGCCTGGGCCACTTCGGTGTCACTCACCTGCACCACATGATCCAGATGGGCCATCAGCACATCCAGTGCGGCAGCGTCTGCCACGCGGCAGGCCATGCCATCGGCCAGCTCGGTGGTCACTGGCGCTTCCAGCACGCGCCCGGCGGCGATGGAGTCGGCATAGGTGGTGGCATGGGCGCTCACCACGCCGACGATGCGTGCGGGGTGGCCCAGCGCCAGTTTGGCTGCAATGGCGGAGCAAGCGCCTGAGCCCTGGCCAATAGGCACATAGACCACATCGAGCTCTGGCACGGCCCTGAAAAATTCCCACCAGTAGGTGCTCACGCCGCTCAACAAATCGATGTGGAAACTCGGCACCATGTGGGCGCCACGCTCGGTGGCCAAGTGCACGGCATGTTCTCGAGCTTCCTGAAAATCGGCACCATGTTCGATCAGTTTCACGCCCAGAGCGCGCATGGCAGCGTTTTTTTCCAGCGAGTTGCCATGTGGCACAACGATGCTGCAGGCCACACCGTGGGCGCGCGCGGCCCAGCCGATGCTCTGGCCATGGTTGCCGCGCGTGGCGCTGATTGCCTCCCCGGGCAGCTCCCCTCGTTGCATCAGTTGGTCGAAATAGGTCAGCCCGCCTCGGATCTTGAATGCGCCCACAGGGGTGTGGTTTTCATGTTTGACCCAGCATTCGGTCCCCAGGCGCGCACTGAGAGTGGCCCACCGGTATTGCGGCGTGGCGGCAAACTCCCGGTAGACGACTTGTGCGGCGGATTCGATATCGGAAAGGCTGGGCAGGTTCATGTAGGGGCCTCGACGGGGTTGGAACGCAGCGTCACCAAGCCCTGCGGCGTGGCCAGTTCAGCTTGCAGAAGGGCTTCGCCGTGGCCCACGCTGACGCCAACCAGACTCAGGGTATCGATGGCGACGGCCAACTCGCTGGCATGGGGGTGCACCAAGCCCAGGCGGTTCAGGTGCACACCACTGACTGGCATGGATTCGGCTGGGTGGGTGTCGCCCCATTCGATCAGCGTGGGCAAACAACCGTCGAACAGGCGTTGCCCATCGTCACGCACGCTGATCTGCCATTGCAGCAAGCCTTGGGGCGTGGGGCGCGAGGCCGTTAGCGGAGTTCCACGCTCGATGCCCTGGGCTTGCAAATGGGTCAGCGCGGCATCCAAATGGGGAACGCTGGCGACCCAGTGCACAAGCTGGGGGCCGTTTTTGGCCAACGACCGGCGCATGTGGAGGGTGTCCAGATCAAACCAGCGCTGGAACGGCGGCGCCCGTGTGGGCGAGGCGCCGGGGTTGATGGCGATGATCTCCAGGTAGGCGTTGGGTGCGTTGTGGCAGCCGAGTTTCAGCAAACGGTTGTGCGTGGCAAACAAGGCGTGTTCGCCGCCCGGGCCAGGCGTTACGCCCAAGGTGGCCTCACACCAGGCAACGCCTTCTTCCAGCGTCGCCGCAGCGATCACCAGGTGATCCAGTTGGGGGCTTGACGGTCTGCGCATGGGAACCTTCCTTTGCTTATGCTTTCAACAGCTCATAGGGTGGCAGCCAGCCGGGCAGGTTGGCAATGCGTTCCAGCCAGCGCTGCACGTGGGCCGGTGGCGTGATGCCGGCTTCGCTGGCCCAGAACAGGTAGCCACACAGCGCGAAGTCGGCAATGCTGGGCGCCGTGTCGAGAATGAACGCCTGGGTGCGGGCCAGCTCTTCGTCCAGCCGCGCAATGTCTTTTTCAAATCGCGACCGAATCCACAACAAGGCGTCGGGCGAAAACGCATCGGGCGCAAACCGTTTGGCGTAGCGCAGCTGCGGCAAAGCCATACCGATGCGGTTGGCTTCCCAGAACAACCACTCACGGGCGCGTGCCAAGCGTTCGGGCGATTCGCCGCCCAAAACACCGAACGTTTCTGCAATCTGGCAGAGGATGGCGTCAGACTGGGCGAGCACCCGCCCATCCATCACCAGCAGCGGCACCTCTTTGAAAGGCGCCAGGCTGCGAAAGGGCTCAGGCCGCTGTTCGTGCGGCAGCCAGATGTCGACGTGCACATAGGCGTGGTCAATTCGCGCGAGGGTCAGGGCCAGACGCACTTTGTAGGCATGGCCGGAATCGTGGTGGCCGTAAAGCGTTGGCAGGGTCATGGGGCTGCTCACAGCTGAATGGTGCCGTCGATGCAGGTCACGGATGACCCTCCGACCCAGACGGAGCCATCGGCATCGCGAGTTATGTGCACCCGGCCTTCGCGCTGCAGGGCCGTGCCTTGCGAGGCCACATAGTGTTCGGGCGCCAGGCCGGCGCCAATCAGCCACTGCGCCAGCGCGGCGTTCAGGCTGCCGGTGACCGGGTCTTCGGCCATGCCGGCGTTGCCGGGGAAAAAGGCGCGCACCTCAAACTGGGCCTCTCCCGCCGCTGATGATCCGATCACGCCGACCTTGCCGCGTGGCCCGATCACGCCAATATCCAGCCCGGCGAGCACTGCGCTGTCGGGCTTGAGCGCGAGCACCTGCTCCGCGCTCTTGAGCATCACGCCGCGCCAGTTCGGCCCGTTGTCACACCAGCTGTGCGCCACGATGTCATCGCGCGCCACGCCCAGGCCGCGCGCGATCAGCGCCACATCGGCTTCATCGAGCGGTCCGATCCTGAGCCGTGGGGGCGCCGCGAATGCGAGCCGGTTGCCCCCGCGGCGGATGCGAATCAAGCCCGCACCACATTCCTGAACCACATCGGATTGTTTGGGCAGGCCGCCTTGCTCCAGCCAGGCGTGGCAGCTTCCAAGGGTGGGGTGGCCGGCGAACGGCAGCTCTCGCCCCGGGCAGAAAATACGCACCCGGTAGTCAGCGCCAGCGGCGGCGCCTTCTGGTGTGGGGGGCAGCAAGAAAGTGCATTCCGACAGGTTGGTCCAGTTGGTGAAGTGCTGCATCGTGTCTGCGTCCAGATCCGAGCCGTCGAGTACCACGGCCAATGGATTGCCCCGGTAGGGCGAGGCGGTGAACACATCCACTTGTTTGAAGGGGCGTTGTTGCATGGGCGTTGTTTTCAGGTTCATGACAAAGGCAGGTCCAGCACGGCACGGCTGGCGGGCATAGCCCGCCATTGCGCATACCAGCGTTCTAGGTGAGGCCAGTGGGGGTGCGGCTGTGGCAAACCCCACCAGCGGTGCATTTCGCATGCGATGGGTACGTCGGCCATCGTGAGCGCATCACCGGTCATGAAGGCGTGCTTTGATAGGTGTTCGTCGAGCTGGCTGAACAGCGGCTCGGTGGTGCTCACCGATGCGGCAATGGCGGCCGCGTCGCGGCGCTCGGCTGGCGTGCGAATCCACTGTACGAATGCCGCACCGCTGGCGCGGTTGAGCCTGGTTTGTTGCCAGTCCATCCAGCGCTCGGCGTTGAAGCGGTCTTGCAGCGCTTCTGGGTAGAGTGGCGAGCGTTCTCGCGCGCAGAGGTAGCGCACGATTGCGTTCGACTCCCACAGAGCGAAACCACCGTCTTCCAGCAGCGGCACCAGGCCGTTGGGGTTCTTCGCCAGGTAGTCGGGCGTCTGTACAACGCCGTGCGCCATGCCGGCGTCTGTGCGCTCAAACGGCAGGCCCAATACCTGCGCTGTCAGCACAACTTTGCGCACGTTGATCGAGCTGATTCGACCCCAGATGCGCAGCATGGCGTCAGCCGCCCAGGGTCGCGCGGATGGCTTTGGCCAGCGCCGCCATGCCAATGCCGATTTGCTCGACACTGGCGGTGACAAAACTCAGGCGCAGCGTGCGCGGGTCGGCCCCGTCGGCATAGAACGCGGCACCGGGCACGAAGGCCACGCCGGCCTCCACCGCCTTGGGCAGCAGCTCGATCGCGCTCATGCCTTCGGGCAGGCGCACCCAGAGAAACATGCCGCCATCGGGCCGGTTCCACTGCACATCCAGCCCCGCCATTTCTTTCTCGAGCGCCGCCAACATGGCTTCGCACTGGCTCTTGTACAAAGCGCGGATGGTGGGCACATGGCGGTCCAGAAAACCGTCTTTGATGACCTCGGCCACCATGCGCTGGTTGTAGCCCGGCGTGTGCAGGTCGGCCGCCTGCTTGGCCTGCAGCAACTTGGGGTACACGCTGGCGGGCGCCACGAGGTAGCCCAGGCGCAGACCGGGCGCCAACACCTTGGAGAAGGAGCCCAGGTAGATGCAGCCCTCGGGGTTGCGGGCGGTGAGCGGCGCGGGCGGCGGCGCATCGAACCACAGGTCGCCGTAAGGGTTGTCTTCGATCAGGGGCAGGTTCAGCGCCGCGGCGCGCTCCACCAGGGCGGCCCGGCGCGCTTCGCTCATGCTGCGCCCGGTCGGGTTCTGGAAGTTGGGCAATACGTAGAGGAAGCGCGCGGCATCGGCGCCTTCGCCCATCTTGGCCTGCAAGTCGTCGATATCCACACCTTGTTCGTCGCTGGCCACGCTCACCACCGTGGGTTCCATGGGGGTGAATGCCTGCAAGGCGCCGAGGTAGGTCGGCGTTTCCACCATGATGCGGCTGCCTTCGTCGACCAGCACCTTGGCCACCAGGTCGAGGCCCTGCTGGCTGCCGGTGGTGATCAGCACCTGGTTCGGGTCCACGTTCCAGGGCAGGCTGGCCGCGACATGCTCGCGCAGCGGCGCGAAGCCTTCGCTGGAGGCGTACTGCAAAGCGGCCTGGCCGTCTTCGCGCAACACGCGTTCGCTGGCGGCGGCGAACTCGGCGATCGGAAAGGTCTTGGGCGAAGGCAGACCGCCTGCAAAACTGATGATGCCGGGCTTCTCCGTGATCTTGAGGATCTCCCGGATCACCGAGGGGTTCATTTTTTGGGCGCGGCGGGCGAGGGTCCAGGTGGTCATGTGCTTGTCTTGAGGAGGGGATTCGATGGGGAAGTATCGGTGGTCTTGGGAGGGCGTTCAAGCCAGCATGGGAATCAGTGACCCCACCAGCGCCAGCGCCATGGTGATGTTGAACACCCGCAAGCGCCGGGGATCTTGCAGGATGCGGCGCATGGCGCTGCCGAAGGCGCCCCAGGTGGCCACGCATGGCAGGTTCAGCGCCACAAAGAGCGCCGCCAAAGCGAGGATTTGCAGGGGTTGCGCCTGCGAGGGCAGGAAGGTGCTGATCGCGGTCACTGCCATCACCCAGGCCTTGGGATTGATCCATTGAAACGCCGCCGCAGCGAAAAAGCCCATGGGCTGTGCAGCGGTGGGTGCGTTGACCGAAGGTGGCCCTGCGTTGGCCAGCTTCCAGGCCAGCCACAACAAATACGCAGCGCCTCCCCAGCGCATGGCGCTGTAGATCAGCGGGAAGCGCTCCAGCAAGGTGTGCAGACCCAGCCCGACCAGCAAAATCATCAGGCCAAAACCCAGGGTGATGCCGAACAAATGACGCAGTGAACGGCTGAAGCCGAAGTTGACGCCCGAGGCCAGGATCATCATGTTGTTGGGGCCCGGCGTGATGGAGCTGACCACGGCGAAGAGGCTGGCGGCGAGCAACGTGGCGCTGTTCATGCGGGCCTCCTTGGCGGTGCCGGTGCTGCCATCTTGCGGCCCATGAACACGGTGGCCACCACCGCCATGGCAAAGCCCAGCGTCATCAGGTCGAGCGATTCGCCCAGCAGCGGCACGGCGGCCACGATGCTGATGAAGGGTTGCAGCAATTGCATCTGGCTCACGCGCAGCGCCCCGCCCAGGGCCAGCCCGCGGAACCAGGCAAAGAAGCCTGCCCACATGGAAAACACGCCCACGTAACCCAGCGCCAGCCAGGACGACAAGGCGATCGGCTGTTCCGGCCAGGTGAACCAGGCCCCGGGCAGGGTGATGGGCAGCGCCATCACGCACACCCAGCTGATCACCCGCTCGGCGCCCAGCGAAGGCGTGACCTTGGCACCGGCCACATAGCCCACCGACGCCGCAACCACGGCACCCAGCAGCAAAAGGTCGGCATGGCTCAGGCCGAAACCATGGCCCAGTTGCTGGGCGCGCAGCAGGCTGTAGATGGCGACCAGCGCGCTGCCCAGGGCGGCGAACAGCCAGAAACCCAGGCGAGCGCGCTGGTGCATCAGCCAGGCGGCCGCGGCGGCGGTGGCCAAGGGGAGCAGGGCGGTGATCACGGCGGCGTGGCTGGCGGTGACCTCGCGCAGCGCCCAGCCCAGCAGCAGCGGATAGCCGATGGCATTGCCCAGCAGCGAGAGCGCCAGCGGCACACGGTGTTCGGGCTTGGGGAGGGGGGATCGCGTGATGGTCAGGTAGGCAATCGACAGGCAACCGGCCAGTGCGGCGCGGCCCCAGGTGACGAACCAGGGAGAGAGCTGCGGCGCGTCGGCAGTGCCGGTCGCGAGCCGCGTCATGGGCAGCGTCAGCGCGAACACGAACACGCCGATGAACCCCAGCCAGAGGCCCAGGGTTTGGTTGCGGCGGTCTTCGTCTAAGGTCAGTGTGGCGGTGGTCATGTTCATGCTTTCACAGGGGCCATGCCGGCGCCGCTGATCACCATCCACAGGGCGGTCAAGACCAGTGCCCCGGCCATGATCCGGTTGAACGCCAGCAGCCGCGCGCCGGTGGGCAGGCCGTTGACCACCGGGCCCGCCAGCCAATGGCGCAGCACCGAGCCCACCCACGCATAGGTGAAGTTGCTGAAGAATGCGAAGGCCAACATCAGCGGCAACACTTGCGCAAAACGGAGCATCGCATCGGGCCGTCCGGCCACCCAGCCGGCCACCAGCGAGAGCGCCAGCATCCAGGCCTTGATGTTGAGAAACTGCAGACCCACGCCCTGCCAGAACGTCACGTTCAGACGCGTTTCGTCCACCGAACTCAGGCTGCGGCTGCCCCAGAGGCGTTTCGCCAGCCACAGCAGATACGCCACGCCGCCGATCAACACCGCCCAACGCAGCAACGGCTGCGCCACCACCAGCGCGCCCAGCCCGGCCGCGCACAGCGCGAACAACAAGCCCCAGCCCACCGGCACGGCGCATACAAAATGCAGCGCACCCTTCAAACCACGGTTGGCCGCCAGCGCGGTGGACAGCGTGGTGTTGGGGCCGGGCGTGAAGCTGGTGGCCGTGGCCAAGACCAGCAGCGCGCTCAATTCGGCGGCGGTCAGTGGGGCCTCCCTTGGGCGCAGGGGGTCGGAGCGGTTCCGCCAGAGCGGGGGAGAAGAAGGGGTTTCATGTTGAGCACTGTAGCTTGACGGAGCAATACACTGGCCATACAGTTCAGGGGGTCAGATGAAATACTGTGTGGGTCGAGGTGACCACACAGCGAGCCGTCTTTTTGGAGCCGTTCCGCCATGTTGAAGTCTTCCCCAGCAGTTGCGCCGATGGACATACCGGCCGCCACCGATGGTGCCACCGGCGAAGTCACGGCGCTGGCATCGGCTCCGGCGCTGATGCGCCAATCGGCTTTGACCCTGGCCGAGCAACTCGCTGAGCGGTTTGCCCAGCGCATCCGCGACCGCTTGCTGGTCCCGGGTACGCGGCTGCCCAGCGTTCGCCAGTGCGCGGCGCAGCAGGGTTTGAGCCCTTCCACGGTGGTCGCGGCCTACGATCTCTTGTTGGCTCAGGGCCTGGTGGAAGCGCAGCGCAACCGGGGCTTTTTCGTGCGGCAGCGGGGCGGGCTGGCCCAGCAGACGGGCGCCCCGTTCAACGCGGCCACCGCGGGCACGGCCATTGGCGTGCGGGCCGGCCCGCCGGTCAACGCGGGCGCGCTGATCCGCGGCATGTTCCAGCCGCCCGGTGAGCGTGCGCAGCCGGGTATGGGTGCCTTTCCTCCCGAGTGGATGGAGAATTCGTTTCTTCAAGCGGCGGTGCGCAAGGTGACGACCACCAAGGCTTTGAACGATGCTTCGCTGCGCTACGGCGAGCCGCTGGGCGATGCCCACCTTCGCCGTGTGTTGACCGCGCGCTTGCAGGGCATGGGCTTGCCTGTGGAGGCGGGGCAGATCATCACCACCATGGGCGCGACGCAGGCGCTGGACATCGTGAGCCGCACCTTGCTGAAGGCGGGGGATTGCGTGATGGTGGAGGAGCCTGGTTGGGCGGTGGAGTTCGCGCGGCTCAACGCCCAGGGGCTGCGCATCTTGCCGGTGCCCCGGACACCATCGGGGCCCGATCTGGCGGTGATGGCGCGGTATTGCGAGGCGCATGCGCCCAAGCTGTTCGTCAGCGTCAGCGTTTTGCACAATCCGACAGGTTATTGCCTGTCCCCGGCCAGTGCACACAGAGTGTTGCAGCTGGCGCAGGCGCACGATTTTTACGTGGTGGAAGACGATACCTACAGCCATATTGCGCCCGCCCATGCCACACGCATGAGCGTGCTCGATGGTTTGCAGCGCACCATCTACGTCAGCGGGTTCTCCAAAATCCTGGCGCCCAACTGGCGCGTGGGCTATCTGGCGGCGCCACCGGATTGGGTGGAGCGCTTGCTCGACACCAAGCTGCTCACCACCCTGACCACGCCGAGCTTGCTGGAGCGGGCGCTGGCGTTGTGCATCGAGCAAGGCCAGCTGCGACGCCATGCAGAACGCATTCGCCAGCGGCTGGATGGCGCACGCAGCCGCAGCGTGAAGCTTGCGCAGGGGGCAGGGTGCCGCTTCGTGGCCGAACCCGCGGGTTTGTTTGGTTGGGTGGATACGGGGGTGGACACCGAGGCGCTGTCACAGCGTTTGCTCGACGAGGGCTATTTGATCGCGCCCGGGGCCCTGTTTCACGCCGTGCGAGCGCCGAGCACGCTGATGCGCATCAACTTCGCCACCACGCAAGAGCCCGTCTTCTGGCAGGCCTTCAGCCGTTTGTTGCCGGCCGTTCGCTGAGCAGCGCAGCCAGAGCCAGGTCAATTTGTTGAGCCTCGGCCAGCATCAAAGGCAGCGCGCGGCTGAAGAGTGACCAGTCGCGACCGAGAGCGGCCAGTTCCAGCCCTTTGGCCAGGCGCGCGCCACGCTCGGCCGTCATGCTACCCAGGGATCCCTTGAGTCCATGGGCGTGGGCGATGGCCAGTTCGTGGTTCTGCGTTTGCAGCGCATTTTGCATTTGTTGCAGCCGTTGGCCCAAATCGCTGCGCATGGCCTGGGCGAGCTGGTGCAACGTGGCTTCGTCGCCATCCAGCCGCCGCCGCAATTTGTCCAGATCCAGGGCGTTGGCTGCGGCCGGCACCTTGCGCTCTGTCGCGATCACCGCTGGCGGTGTGTGCCCAGAGGCAAGGCCGGTCGTTCGCCGCAGCACATCGTCCATGGCGCGAATCAGCGCCTGCGGGCTGACGGGCTTGGGGGTGTAGCCGTCTACGCCGGCCGCCAGGCATGCCTCACGGTCACCTTTCATGGCATTCGCGGTAACCGCCACGATGGGCGTGTGGCGTTTGCCCTGAAGCACCTCCTGCTCGCGAATCTGTTGCGTGGCCTGCAGACCGTTGGTACCCGGCATCTGCACATCCATCAGCACCAGATCCACACCGCCTTTGCTCCATTGCACCACCGCCTCGGCCCCGTCGCGTGCGTTGCGCACCTTGCAACCCAGGCGCCTGAGCAACTGGTTGATCAGCAGCTCATTGACCGGATGGTCCTCGGCCACCAGCACGGTCAGGCCAGCAAAGCGCTCGCTGGCCCGAGCCACCTCATGGAGCTCTGCCGGCGCGCTCTTGGGATCGTCATTGGCAATGCTCGGCTCGATCAGTGGCAGCGTCACGGTGAAGGTGCTGCCCTGGCCCAGTTCGCTGACCAGTTCGATCTGCCCGCCCATGAGCTTGGTGAGCTTGGCACAGATGGCGAGGCCCAGCCCGCTGCCGCCGAAACGGCGGGCCGTGGAGGCGTCGGCCTGGGTGAAGGCGTCAAATATGGTCGCTTGATGGTCCTTGGCAATGCCCACGCCGCTGTCCTGAACCCGCAATTGCATGCTGCGATGCCCCTGGGTGTCGGCTTGCACCTGGGCTGAAATGCGAATCTGGCCGCCCTGGGGTGTGAATTTCAAGGCATTCGAGAGCAGGTTGGCCAACACCTGGCGCAGCCGCCCGGGGTCTCCCTCCACCATGTTGGGCAAATTGCCCGAAAGCTGCAGTGTCCACTCCATGGATTTGGCGTGGGCCTGGCCTGCGTACAGGGTGCTGAGCTCCTCAAGGGTTTCGTGCAGTCGGTAGGGCACCTTCTCGATGTCAAGTTTGCCCGCTTCGATGCGGGACAGATCCAGTACGTCGTTGAGCAGTCCGAGCAGGGCGTGTGCCGAGTTGTCCATCAGGTCCAGCCACGACCGCTGCTCTGCGGTGAGCGTGGAATCCATCAGCAGCCGTGTGAGGCCCATCAACGCGTTCAGCGGCGTGCGCACTTCGTGGCTGATGTTGGCCAGAAATTCGCTCTTCGCTATGCTGGCTTGCTCTGCCAGTTCACGGGCCTGCAGACCTTCGGCTTCCAACCGTTTGCGCTCCGAGATATCGGCATGGGTGCCCATCAGGCGGATCGGCGTTCCCCGGCTGTCGTGCTCGGCAACCATGCCATGGCTTTCAATCCACAGCCATCCGTCGGCGGTGCGTACCCGGAACTGCGCCACTCCGCGGGTCTGATGGCCAAGGAGCAGGCTTTGGGTCAAGCCCTTGAGCTTGGAGCGGTCATCAGGGTGCGCTCGCTCGCGCAGGCTCTTGGCGTCCCAATACCCATCCATGCTGATATCACCCAGCATTTCTCCCCAGCGAGCGGTGAGGAATACCTGATCCGATGGCAATTGCCAGTCCCACAAGGCAAGGCCAGCCGCCTCTACCGCGAGTTGCAGGCGGTCGCGGGTTTCGTCAAGCGCCTCCTCGGCCAGCAGGCGGCTATTGGATTCGCGGTGAACCGAGCTGCGCAGCCGATCGAGTTCGTGATTTTGCCGCTCTACCTCAGCCAGGAGTTGCTGCGTGTGCAGTCGCTCCTGGTGAAGGTCCTGCACAGCACGTTGGAAATCCAGGGCGAGTTGTTCGGGCGAGGCGGCCATAGGCGGGTGGTTGGTGTCGGATGCTGCTTGGGTCAGGCCGTGCCAAGCGATTCGACTCGCTCCATTGCCTCAAGCCACTCACGCTCGATTTCGGCATGTCTCGCGCCGAGTTGAGCAGCAAGGGCCGGATCGCTGGCGTAAAGAGCACCACCACCAAGTTGTTTCTCCACAGCGGCTTGCTCTGCTTCCAGACTTGCGATCTTGTCAGGAAGAGCGTCCAGTTCACGTTGTTCTTTGTAACTGAGCTTTTTCTTGGGCGCAGCGGTGGTCGCAGCAGGCGCGGGAGAGGGTGCTGCTGCAGGCGCGGGAGCAGGGGCGGGCGCTGCCCCGCGCTGCAAGGCCTGGGCCCGCGCCGACTGCGTCATCCAGTCTTGGACGTCGCCCACATACTCACGCCAGCGGCCCTCGCCCTCGTGCACGATGGTGCTGGTAACCACGTTGTCGAGGAAACGCCGGTCGTGGCTGACCAGAAACACGGTGCCATCGTATTGTTGAAGCAGATCTTCCAGCAACTCAAGGGTGTCAATGTCCAGATCGTTGGTCGGCTCATCCAGCACCAATATATTGGCAGGCCGCGCAAACAATCGCGCCAGCAACAGGCGGTTGCGCTCACCGCCTGACAGCGTGCGCACCGGCGCGTTGGCGCGTGCGGGCGAAAACAGGAAATCACTCAGGTAGCTCTTGACGTGGGTGCGCTTGTTGCCGATCTCGATCCACTCGCTGCCTGGGCTGATGAAGTCCTCCAGCGTCGCGTCCAGATCGATCTGATCCCGCATCTGGTCAAAGTAAGCGACGGATTGTTTGCTGCCTTGGCGGATGGTGCCGCTGTCTGGAGCAAGTTCGCCCAGGATGATCTTGAGCAGCGTGGTCTTGCCCGCCCCGTTGGGGCCGATCAGGCCGATCTTGTCGCCCCGCAGGATGGTGCTGGTGAAATCCCGAATCACGGTGCGTTGACCACCGTTGGCCAGCGGGAAGCTCTTGCTGATCTTCTCCAGCTCGGCCACGATTTTGCCGCTGGAACCTCCGCTGGCCACTTCCAGTTTCACGCTGCCCAAGGCATCCCGCCGCTGAGAGCGCTGTGCCCGCAAGTTCTCCAGGCGTGTGATACGGCCTTGAGCCCGCGTCCGGCGGGCCTCAACGCCCTTGCGAATCCATACCTCTTCCTGGGCCAGCAACTTGTCCGCACGCGCATTGATCACCGCCTCTTGTGCCTGTTGCTCTTCCTTCAGCACCTGGTATTGGGCAAAGTTGCCCGGATAGCTGAGCAAGCGACCACGATCCAATTCCACCATCCGGGTGGCGACACGGTCAAGGAAGGCACGATCGTGGCTGATGGTCACCACGCTGCCCTTGTATTCCAGCAGCAGGTCTTCCAGCCAGGTGATGCTGTCCAGATCCAGGTGGTTGGTGGGCTCGTCCAGCAGCAACACATCGGGGCGACTCACCAAAGCCTGCGCCAATGCCACGCGTTTCTTGTTGCCTCCCGATAGCGAACCCACTCGGTCATCGGCGTTCAAATGCAGGCGGTGCAGGGTTTCCTCGACGCGTTGCTCCCAGTTCCAGGCGTCAAGCGCCTCGATGCGGCTCTGTAGGGCATCCAGATCCAGGTTGTCCGCGCCACTCAGGTAAAGCTCGCGGGCTTCGCACGCATCGGCCAAGCCGAGGCTGGCCGCCACAAACACAGTCGACGAAAGATCGAGAATGGGTTCCTGCGGCACATAAGCCACGCGCAACCCCGTCTGCACTTGAAGAAGGCCGTCGTCTGGCTTCTCCAGTCTGGCCAATATCTTCAACATGGAAGACTTGCCCGTACCGTTGCGTCCGATCAGTCCAACACGCTCCTGCGGTTCCAGAGAAAAGTCGGTGTGATCGAGCAACGCAACGTGGCCATAGGCCAGTTGGGCGTCTTGCAAAGTAATGAGTGCCATGGAGAATGCTTCTATAAAGGAGCCGACATTATCCGGCCCATACAAAGGCAGGGTTTCTCTCGGCACTTTCTAGCGTCGCATCAAGCGAGCTAAAGGACCGCTGCATATATATAGACATGAAGCGATCGGCCCCAGGCAGCTTCACAGGAAGCGCGATCAACCTTTTCCATGACCCGCAGAAGTCGGATCCACCAATCAGCGAAAATAATTTGAAGTGCTTTGACAAACTCAAATTTTCCGATGTATACTGCAAGGCTTCGCTGCTCACAACAGCCCGCCGCAAGGTGGGGAGTCCAGGTAGCGAAGAGGTTGGATGAAGTCAGAAAATATTTCTGAATTTTTTCGAAACCGGTCTTGAAAGCGGTATATAATGGAGAGCTTCGCTGCTCACCAGCCCTCTGAAAAGAGGGTGTCGTGGCAAAGAAGGTGGTCAGAAGAAAATCAGTAAAAACCCTGAAATAATTTGACCAGACACTGAAAACTGTGTCATAATACAAGGCTCAGCTGATCGCAGCTAAGCAAGCAAAGAAGGTAGCCAAGTGCTGCTGGATTTGATGGATCATTAAAAATACACAGCCGATAAGCGTGGGCGTTTGAAGGAGATTGCGAAACGAACTCGAAAGAGTTCAAGTCGCAAGACTTTAAACGCTCATGAGAATAGAAGTGAAGTTCACTTCAATTCCGTTTTTATGAGTAAATTCAAGATCGAACTAAAGAGTTTGATCCTGGCTCAGATTGAACGCTGGCGGCATGCTTTACACATGCAAGTCGAACGGTAACAGGTCTTCGGATGCTGACGAGTGGCGAACGGGTGAGTAATGCATCGGAACGTGCCCAGTCGTGGGGGATAACGCAGCGAAAGCTGCGCTAATACCGCATACGATCTATGGATGAAAGCGGGGGACCGTAAGGCCTCGCGCGATTGGAGCGGCCGATGTCAGATTAGGTAGTTGGTGGGGTAAAGGCTCACCAAGCCAACGATCTGTAGCTGGTCTGAGAGGACGACCAGCCACACTGGAACTGAGACACGGTCCAGACTCCTACGGGAGGCAGCAGTGGGGAATTTTGGACAATGGGCGCAAGCCTGATCCAGCAATGCCGCGTGCAGGAAGAAGGCCTTCGGGTTGTAAACTGCTTTTGTACGGAACGAAACGGTCTGGATTAATACTCTGGGCTAATGACGGTACCGTAAGAATAAGCACCGGCTAACTACGTGCCAGCAGCCGCGGTAATACGTAGGGTGCAAGCGTTAATCGGAATTACTGGGCGTAAAGCGTGCGCAGGCGGTTATATAAGACAGATGTGAAATCCCCGGGCTCAACCTGGGAATTGCATTTGTGACTGTATAGCTAGAGTACGGTAGAGGGGGATGGAATTCCGCGTGTAGCAGTGAAATGCGTAGATATGCGGAGGAACACCGATGGCGAAGGCAATCCCCTGGACCTGTACTGACGCTCATGCACGAAAGCGTGGGGAGCAAACAGGATTAGATACCCTGGTAGTCCACGCCCTAAACGATGTCAACTGGTTGTTGGGTCTCTTCTGACTCAGTAACGAAGCTAACGCGTGAAGTTGACCGCCTGGGGAGTACGGCCGCAAGGTTGAAACTCAAAGGAATTGACGGGGACCCGCACAAGCGGTGGATGATGTGGTTTAATTCGATGCAACGCGAAAAACCTTACCCACCTTTGACATGTATGGAAGTTTCCAGAGATGGATTCGTGCTCGAAAGAGAGCCATAACACAGGTGCTGCATGGCTGTCGTCAGCTCGTGTCGTGAGATGTTGGGTTAAGTCCCGCAACGAGCGCAACCCTTGTCATTAGTTGCTACATTTAGTTGGGCACTCTAATGAGACTGCCGGTGACAAGCCGGAGGAAGGTGGGGATGACGTCAAGTCCTCATGGCCCTTATAGGTGGGGCTACACACGTCATACAATGGCCGGTACAAAGGGTCGCAAACCCGCGAGGGGGAGCTAATCCATCAAAGCCGGTCGTAGTCCGGATCGCAGTCTGCAACTCGACTGCGTGAAGTCGGAATCGCTAGTAATCGTGGATCAGCATGTCACGGTGAATACGTTCCCGGGTCTTGTACACACCGCCCGTCACACCATGGGAGCGGGTCTCGCCAGAAGTAGTTAGCCTAACCGCAAGGAGGGCGATTACCACGGCGGGGTTCGTGACTGGGGTGAAGTCGTAACAAGGTAGCCGTATCGGAAGGTGCGGCTGGATCACCTCCTTTCTGGAAAAATCCACACCAGCCAATTGAATGCTGATCTTGCTTGCAGGGTTGAGCGCAAGAAGCGGCAGTGGATCAAGCAATCAAGCTCAAACGCTCACACTTATCGGTTGTTCAAAAGATGTCATTGACGGTCTGGCCATCACATTTTGTGTAGCCAGATTGGTCACTGTCCGGCCTGGGTCTGTAGCTCAGTTGGTTAGAGCACTGTGTTGATAACGCAGGGGTCGTTGGTTCGAACCCAACCAGACCCACCAGTGCTCATCTTTTGTCGACGAAGATGGGGGATTAGCTCAGCTGGGAGAGCACCTGCTTTGCAAGCAGGGGGTCGTCGGTTCGATCCCGTCATCCTCCACCAATCTTTTGAGTAGCCTGCCTTCGGGTGGAATTCAACATCAAAGTATTCTCGATAGAGAGTATTTTGATGTTGATCGGTATCTATCGATCAATAAGCGATCTTCGGATTGCAACGGCTGTTCTTTAAAAATTCATAGAGTCTAATCAGAGTTGCTGATGGAAAGCGTACATTCGTAAAGGTTTAGTACGCACCGTGCCATCAGCAACGTAATTTTTGATTGCGTCAACGAATATTCAATTTAGTCATAAGATATAAATTGAAACGGCATAACGCGTCAGGTGAAAGACCTGACAAGACATTTACTTGATGTAGCGATGTGTTTTACCTGGTTGAACGACTGGGTAAGACGTCAAAGTTATAGGGTCAAGTGAATAAGAGCATGTGGTGGATGCCTTGGCGATGATAGGCGACGAAGGACGTGATAGCCTGCGATAAGCTTCGGGGAGCTGGCAAATAAGCTTTGATCCGGAGATTTCCGAATGGGGAAACCCACCTAGCAGTAGGTATCGCATGATGAATACATAGTCATGCGAGGCGAACCGGGTGAACTGAAACATCTCAGTAGCTCGAGGAAAAGACATCAACCGAGATTCCGAAAGTAGTGGCGAGCGAAATTGGAAGAGCCTGTTAGTGATAGCACAAGACTTAACGGAACGTTCTGGAAAGGACGGCCATAGTGGGTGATAGCCCCGTACGTGAAAAGACCTGTGTGGTACTAAGCTAACGACAAGTAGGGCGGGACACGAGAAATCCTGTCTGAATATGGGGGGACCATCCTCCAAGGCTAAATACTCATCATCGACCGATAGTGAACAAGTACCGTGAGGGAAAGGCGAAAAGAACCCCGGGAGGGGAGTGAAATAGATCCTGAAACCGCATGCTTACAAAAAGTAGGAGCCTCGTAAGGGGTGACTGCGTACCTTTTGTATAATGGGTCAGCGACTTACATTCAGTGGCAAGGTTAACCGAATAGGGAAGCCGTAGAGAAATCGAGTCCGAATAGGGCGAATCAGTCGCTGGGTGTAGACCCGAAACCAAGTGATCTATCCATGGCCAGGATGAAGGTGCTGTAACAGGTACTGGAGGTCCGAACCGACTAATGTTGCAAAATTAGCGGATGAGCTGTGGATAGGGGTGAAAGGCTAAACAAACTTGGAAATAGCTGGTTCTCTCCGAAAACTATTTAGGTAGTGCCTCAAGTATTACCGTCGGGGGTAGAGCACTGTTTTGGCTAGGGGGTCATGGCGACTTACCAAACCAAGGCAAACTCCGAATACCGACGAGTACAGCTTGGGAGACAGAGCACCGGGTGCTAACGTCCGGACTCAAGAGGGAAACAACCCAGACCGCCAGCTAAGGTCCCTAAAATTGGCTAAGTGGGAAACGAAGTGGGAAGGCTAAAACAGTCAGGATGTTGGCTTAGAAGCAGCCATCATTTAAAGAAAGCGTAATAGCTCACTGATCGAGTCGTCCTGCGCGGAAGATGTAACGGGGCTAAGCCAGTTACCGAAGCTGCGGATTTGCAATTTATTGCAAGTGGTAGGAGAGCGTTCTGTAAGCCTGTGAAGGTGTCTTGTAAAGGATGCTGGAGGTATCAGAAGTGCGAATGCTGACATGAGTAGCGTTAAAGGGGGTGAAAAGCCCCCTCGCCGTAAGCGCAAGGTTTCCTACGCAACGTTCATCGGCGTAGGGTGAGTCGGCCCCTAAGGTGAGGCAGAGATGCGTAACTGATGGGAAACAGGTCAATATTCCTGTACCGATTACAAGTGCGATGTGGGGACGGATCTTAATAGGTTATCCGGCTGTTGGAAGTGCCGGTTTAGATAGATGTAGGCGACACGTAGGCAAATCCGCGTGTCATATACCGAGGCTATCGATCGAGTGAGCTTGCTCACGAAGTAACTGAACGAGGTCCCAGGAAAAGCCACTAAGCTTCAGCTTGTAATTGACCGTACCGCAAACCGACACTGGTGCGCGAGATGAGTATTCTAAGGCGCTTGAGAGAACTCTGGAGAAGGAACTCGGCAAATTGACACCGTAACTTCGGAAGAAGGTGTGCCCCGGTAGCGTGATGAGAACATCTGAGCGCGAAAGGGTTGCAAAAAATTGGTGGCTGCGACTGTTTATTAAAAACACAGCACTCTGCAAACACGAAAGTGGACGTATAGGGTGTGACGCCTGCCCGGTGCTGGAAGATTAATTGATGGGGTGCAAGCTCTTGATCGAAGTCCCAGTAAACGGCGGCCGTAACTATAACGGTCCTAAGGTAGCGAAATTCCTTGTCGGGTAAGTTCCGACCTGCACGAATGGCGTAACGATGGCCACACTGTCTCCTCCAGAGACTCAGCGAAGTTGAAATGTTTGTGATGATGCAATCTCCCCGCGGAAAGACGGAAAGACCCCATGAACCTTTACTGTAGCTTTGTATTGAATTTTGAACAGATCTGTGTAGGATAGGTGGGAGGCTTTGAAGCAGGGTCGCTAGATCTTGTGGAGCCAACGTTGAAATACCACCCTGGTGTGTTTGAGGTTCTAACCTAGGTCCATTATCTGGATCGGGGACAGTGCATGGTAGGCAGTTTGACTGGGGCGGTCTCCTCCCAAAGTGTAACGGAGGAGTTCGAAGGTACGTTAGTTACGGTCGGACATCGTGATGATAGTGCAATGGCATAAACGTGCTTAACTGCGAGACTGACAAGTCGAGCAGATGCGAAAGCAGGACATAGTGATCCGGTGGTTCTGTATGGAAGGGCCATCGCTCAACGGATAAAAGGTACTCTGGGGATAACAGGCTGATACCGCCCAAGAGTTCATATCGACGGCGGTGTTTGGCACCTCGATGTCGGCTCATCTCATCCTGGGGCTGTAGCCGGTCCCAAGGGTATGGCTGTTCGCCATTTAAAGAGGTACGTGAGCTGGGTTTAAAACGTCGTGAGACAGTTTGGTCCCTATCTTCCGTGGGCGCTGCAGATTTGAAGAAGCCTGCTCCTAGTACGAGAGGACCGGAGTGGACGCACCTCTGGTGTATCGGTTGTCACGCCAGTGGCATTGCCGAGTAGCTAAGTGCGGAAGAGATAACCGCTGAAAGCATCTAAGCGGGAAACTCGTTCTAAGATGAGATCTGCCGGGGCCTTGAGCCCCCTGAAGAGTCGTTCTAGACCAGGACGTTGATAGGTCAGGTGTGGAAGCGCAGTAATGTGTTAAGCTAACTGATACTAATTGCTCGTGAGGCTTGACCCTATAACTTTGATGTTCATTCATCCAAGTTAGAAATGTCTGTTATGCCGAAAGCAGTTCAAAATGAACTGCGTATCGTTGGCAGCAATTAAAAATTATCTGATTAGATACTCTATGAATTCGTTTGGCTTGTGCATTCACAAGTCGAACAACAAGTTATGCCTGACGACCATAGCAAAGTGGTACCACTCCTTCCCATCCCGAACAGGACAGTGAAACGCTTTTGCGCCGATGATAGTGCGGATTCCCGTGTGAAAGTAGGTCATCGTCAGGCTCTTACAGCCCCCAACACCCCCTCGGTCTATGACCTTGGGGGTCTTGGCGTTATATAAGTGTGAAGGTCACCAAGTGACATTCACATAAACTTGCAGAAGGTTTGAAAACTCAAATTTTCCGATGTATACTGCAAGGCTTCGCTGCTCACAACAGCCCGCCGCAAGGTGGGGAGTCCAGGTAGCGAAGAGGTTGGATGAAGTCAGAAAATATTTCTGAATTTTTTCGAAACCGGTCTTGAAAGCGGTATATAATGGAGAGCTTCGCTGCTCACCAGCCCTCTGAAAAGAGGGTGTCGTGGCAAAGAAGGTGGTCAGAAGAAAATCAGTAAAAACCCTGAAATAATTTGACCAGACACTGAAAACTGTGTCATAATACAAGGCTCAGCTGATCGCAGCTAAGCAAGCAAAGAAGGTAGCCAAGTGCTGCTGGATTTGATGGATCATTAAAAATACACAGCCGATAAGCGTGGGCGTTTGAAGGAGATTGCGAAACGAACTCGAAAGAGTTCAAGTCGCAAGACTTTAAACGCTCATGAGAATAGAAGTGAAGTTCACTTCAATTCCGTTTTTATGAGTAAATTCAAGATCGAACTAAAGAGTTTGATCCTGGCTCAGATTGAACGCTGGCGGCATGCTTTACACATGCAAGTCGAACGGTAACAGGTCTTCGGATGCTGACGAGTGGCGAACGGGTGAGTAATGCATCGGAACGTGCCCAGTCGTGGGGGATAACGCAGCGAAAGCTGCGCTAATACCGCATACGATCTATGGATGAAAGCGGGGGACCGTAAGGCCTCGCGCGATTGGAGCGGCCGATGTCAGATTAGGTAGTTGGTGGGGTAAAGGCTCACCAAGCCAACGATCTGTAGCTGGTCTGAGAGGACGACCAGCCACACTGGAACTGAGACACGGTCCAG